>DHJM01000013.1:1595-8397 GCA_002404335.1 Gemmatimonadales bacterium UBA4720 | reverse complement strand
GTGTTGAGGAGCGGATCGTTGAAAAAACCGAGAGTGCTGAATGCATCGGAGGGCCGGACGTACACATCGAATCCATCCGTCGCGAGATTCTTCGCATCCCGCCTCGCCGCATCGAAATCGAAGTAGCCTTTGTACGGAACTCTTCCGACGATCGGAAACCACCACGTGTAGGGCTTCAGTGTGTCCCGGTACGCGGCCGATACTAGAAGCACCAACGTGTCGTGATCTAGGCGCGAGTATGTCGTGAAACTGTCTTTAGTTCTTAGCCGAAGACTGTCCTTTGCGTACTGACGGGCGGCCAAAACCACCTTCAGCTTCGCTCGCGACTCCGTCGAAGTCCTCGGATCGGCCACGATCTCGGAAATCGGCTGACGCCGACTCAATATCTTGGCCTCCTCCCACGCCCCACGACTGAGGTAACAAGCTGTGGGAGCAGAGATTAGACCCAGCACAGCCGCACAAACCGCTATCGCGAGGATACCGCGTCGCATATTCTTATCATGTGTCCTTCGTCCACCTCCATTGCCACTCTGAATACTCGCTTCTCGACGGCGCAAACCGCATCGATGATCTCATCAATAAAGCGCTGGAGTTCGAACAGCCCGCCCTCGCCATAACCGATCACGGTAACCTTCACGGGGCGTGGGAGTTCCAGGAAAAGGCCAAAAAAGCGGGGCTCAAGCCGATCATCGGCATGGAAGCCTATGTCGCGCCGGGCGATAGACGCGCCCGCGACCGCATCGGAGGAGATCGGGGCAAACCCTACTACCACCTCGTCCTCCTCGCACAGAACGCGACCGGGTACAAGAATCTAGTCAAGCTGTCCTCCCTCGCCTACACGGAAGGCTTCTACGCCAAGCCGCGCGTCGATCGGGAGCTGCTCGCCAAATACAGCGAAGGCATCGTCGTCTCCTCCGCCTGCATGGCCGGCGAGATCGCGCACCACTTGCTCTCCGACGAGTACGACCAGGCTCGCGCGGCTGCGTCCTGGTACGCCGACGTCTTCCGGGATCGCTATTACCTCGAGGTACAGGCACACGATTCCGAGAACCAGGCGACCCTCAACCGGCGCGTCTTCCAGCTCGCCGAAGAACTGAGTCTCCCGGTCCTCGCCACCAACGACACGCACTTCCTCACCCGCGACGATCACGACGCGCACGACGTCCTTCTCTGCATCGGGCTCGGCAAGGATTACTCCGACACCAACCGGATGCACTACGACGAAGGGCTCTACTTCAAGAGCGCGCCCGAGATCGCCGAGCGATTCCCCGGGCGCAAGGATGTCCTCGAGAATTCGCTGCGCATCGCTGACGAGAGTGCGATCCAGTTCTCGAAGCAGTACCGCGTCCCGTCTTTCCCCCTCCCGTCGGGAGTCGAGACGGAGAATGAGCTGCTCGTGCGCCTGGCCGAGGAAGGTGCAGTCAGGCGTTACGGCACCCCGCTCCCCGCCGACATGCGTGTGCGCCTCGACTACGAGCTTGGCGTCATCACCAGCACTGGGTATGCCGGCTACTTCCTCATCGTCGAGGACTTCATCAGGGCCGCGCGCGACAAGGGGATTCCCGTCGGGCCGGGCCGGGGATCCGCTGCCGGCTCGCTCGTCGCCTACTCGCTCCGCATCACCGACGTCTGCCCGCTCAAGTTCGATCTTCTCTTCGAGCGCTTCCTGAATCCTGAGCGCGTCTCGATGCCCGACATCGACGTCGACTTCTGCTTCGAGCGGCGCGGGGAAGTCATAGAGTACGTCCGCCAGAAATACGGACGCGATTCGGTCGGCCAGATCATCACCTTTGGAACCTTGAAGTCCCGCGCCGCCATCAAGGATGTGGGCAGAACTCTGGGATTCAGTCCGGCCGAAACCGATTATCTCGCGAAGCTGGTGCCGAACCACCCCAACTTCCAGCTCACCGTCAAGGAAGCGATCGAGCGGATTCCCGAGATTCGGGAGTTCTACAAAGTGCGCAAAGAGGACAGCCGGGAGGTAGTCGAGCGAAAGGAGCGCTACCGCCGGCTCCTCGACTACGCGATCAGGCTCGAGGGACTCTCCCGCCATGCAGGAGTGCATGCCGCCGGCATCGTCATCGCGCCGGGCCCGCTCGACGACTACGTCCCGATCTGCACCCAGGCATCGAAGGGCTCCGGGTCGTCCAACGGCAACGAAGATTCCGTCGTCGTGACGCAGTACGACATGAACGCGCTCGAGCACGCGGGCATGCTCAAGATGGATTTCCTCGGTCTCACGACTCTCACCGTCATCAGCGACGCACTGCGAGGAATACGCGAGCGCACGGGCTCGGCGCCCGACCTCGACGCGCTTCCACTCGATGACCCCGAGACGTATCGCCTCCTCCGTGCGGGCAGAACCGTCGGCGTCTTCCAGTTCGAGTCCCCGCTCGCTACAGACATGCTGAAGAGCATCCGAGCTGATGCTTTCGACGATCTGGTGGCGTCGAATGCGCTGATGCGCCCGGGCCCGCTCGACGCCGGAATGCACAAGGTGTACATGCGACGGAAGCGCGGCGAGGAGCCGGTCTCCTACATTCTCCCCGAGCTCAAGCCGATTCTCGAGACCACCTACGGCGTCATCACCTACCAGGAGCAGGTGATGCGCATTGCGCAGACGCTGGCGGGAATTTCGCTCGCCGAAGCGGACGTGTTGCGCAAGGCCGTCGGGAAAAAGGACGCCGAGCTGATTCGCGCCGAGCTGGGCAAGTTCATCGAGAAGGCGGTGGGGCTCGGACACGATCGCACGATCATCGAGGAGATCGCGAGCCAGATCGAGACCTTCGGCCGCTACGGCTTCAACAAGTCCCACGCGGTGGCGTACTCGATCATCTCGTATCATACGGCCTGGCTCAAGGCTCACTTCCCCGCCGATTTCATGGCGGCACTCCTCTCGTCGCAGATCGGCGACACCGACAACGTCGTCAAGTACATCAACGAGGCGCGGCAGCTCCACGTGCCCGGCGCAAAGGAGCCGGGACTCGAGATCCTGCCCCCCGATGTCAACGAATCCGGCTACAAGTTCACGGTGATCGGCGAAACGAAACTCCGCTTCGGCCTTGGCGGCATTCGCAATGTCGGACGCACCGCCATCGATTCGATCATTGCTGCGCGCAAGAAAGACGGTCCCTTCCTGTCGGTGTTCGACCTTTGCGAGAGAATCGATCTCCGCGTCTGCAACAAGCGCGTGCTCGATGCGCTTGTTCACGCCGGAGCGATGGATTCGCTCGGAGGTCACCGCGCGCAGCTCGCGGCAGCGCTCGATCTCGCCATCCGAGAGGCCTCGCTCAAGCAGGAAGACTTTGTGACCGGGCAGGCGTCGCTCTTCGGCGCCCCGGCAGGCGAGACGGAGAAGGCCGGGTCCTCGCACAGCCTTCCCAACATCCCGACGTGGACCGAGTCCGAGCGTCTGGCAAAGGAAAAAGAAATCCTCGGCTTCTACATCTCCGGCCATCCGCTCGAGAGATTCCGCACCGAAGCAGAGATCTTCGCCACGCACACTGTCAGTGACCTGGGCAAGTGGCGCCCCGAGCCGATGACGCTCGCCGTCGTCGTCACGAACATCAAGCGCCAGATGAGCAAGAAATCCGGCTCCGAGTTCGCGCGGTTGACGATCGAGGATTTTTCCGGATCCGCGGAAGTCCTGATCTTCCCGGAGAAGTGGGCGACACTCAACGACCAGATCCGCGCGGACGTGCCGATGCTCATCAAGGGCGCCTACTCGAGACGCGACGAGGGCGGCGACAACCCCGCCTACATCGTAGACTCGGCAACGAAGCTGGCCGAGATGCGTACTAATGGACAGGTGACTGTTGCGATCGACCTCTCGAAAGGCGCATACTCGGGTGATGTGATGTCAGATGTGCGCGCGATCGCCGAGACCTACCCGGGCTCGGCGCCGCTCGAGTTCCGGTGGAGCGATGGGTCGGGCTCACAGGCGCGCCTGCGCTCGAGGTCTCTGACACTGGCGGCCGATGGCGCAACATTGAGTGCTTTGCGTAATATTTTGGGCGAGTCTTCCGTTAAACTGCAACGGGGGAGCTGACTGGTGGCATCAGCAACACAACTCGAGTTCGAGAAGCCGATCGCCGAGCTGGAAAGGCAGATCGACGAAATCAAGAAGACCGCGGGCGACAGTCAGCTAAGCGTCGCCGAGGCGATCGAGCCGCTCGAGCGGAAGCTCGAAGATCTGCGCGAGGAAGTTTACAGGAACCTCACGCCGTTTCAGCGCGTTCAGGTCGCCCGCAACCCGAGGCGGCCATTCACCGCCGACTACATCAAGCTCGCGTTCACCGATTTCATCGAGCTCCATGGCGACCGCGCTTTCCGCGACGACGCGGCAATAATCGGCGGCTGGGCGCGTCTGGACGACGATACGGTGATGGTGATCGGTCATCAGCGCGGCCGCGATACCAAGGAGCAGCTGAAGCGCAATTTCGGAATGCCCCATCCCGAGGGGTATCGCAAGGCGCTTCGACTGATGAAGCTCGCCGAGAAATTCCACGTTCCCGTGCTCACGTTCATCGACACGCAGGGCGCATGGGCCGGCCTTGGCGCCGAGGAGCGCGGTCAATCCGAGGCGATAGCGCGGAATCTGTACGAGATGAGCCAGCTGCAGGTTCCGATCATCGCCACGGTAATCGGCGAAGGCGGATCAGGCGGTGCGCTCGCGCTGGGAGTCGCCGACCGGGTGCTGATGATGGAGAACGCGGTGTACTCAGTGATTTCCGTCGAGGGATGCGCGGCGATTCTGTGGAAGGACGCCAAGAGCCCCGAGATGCGCGAGAAGGCGGCGACGGCGCTGCGTATTACCGCGCCCGAGCTGCTCGAGCTCAAGGTGATCGACGAAGTGGTTCCCGAGCCCAAGGGTGGAGCGCACGCCGATCATGAGACAGCGGCAAAATCGCTCCAGGCGGTTGTGAACCGCCACCTGGAGGAGCTCCGCAAGATGCGACCTGAGAAGTTGGTGAGGCGTCGTAGGCAGAAGTTCCTCCGTCTCGGCGCGTGGACGGAATAGCGCGTGGCGCACCTCGTCGAAGTCGCCTTCAAGGGCAACCGTAAGGAGTTCTTTCTCTGGGATTATCCCGATCCGCCGCCGCTCCACGCGGCCGTGATCGTCGATGTCGATCGCGGAGAGGACCTCGGCCATATCCACGCCCTCGGTGATCTCGCCCAGAAGAGAAACGGCGGGTGCTCGCACGGCTGCGGCTCGTCGCTTCCCGAGCGGAAGGCCCTGCGTCTCGCGACCGAGAAGGATCGCGGGCTCTCGAAGGATCTCGATCGGCTGAACGAGGACGCCCGTCGCAAGGCGATGGAGCGGGTGAAAGCCAACGGACTCGGCATGAAGCTGTCCGACGCCGAGTGGCAGTGGGATCGCAAGAAGCTGACGCTCTATTTCACCGCCGACAAGCGCGTCGATTTCCGGAATCTCGTGCGCGATCTCGCGTCGCTCTTCCGCGCGCGCATCGAGCTGAAGCAGATCGGCGTGCGCGATGAAGCCAAGCGGCTGGACGGTATTGGGCGCTGCGGCAGGCAGTATTGCTCCGCGTCCTGGCTTCCCGAGCTGAGGCCCGTGAACCTGGGTGTGGCCAAGGATCAGCGCCTGTCGCTGAATCCGTCGCAGATCTCTGGAGCGTGCGGGCGGCTGATGTGCTGCCTCCGCTACGAGCACGAGTTCTATGTTCAGAGCCGCAAGCGCTTTCCCAAGGAAGGCCGGATCTTCGTGACCAGGCTCGGCGAAGAGAAAATCGTGAGCGTGGACATCTTCCGCGAGCGCATCACACTCCGCGGAGTAGAGGGAGACGCGCGGCTGCTCACGCTCTCCGAGTTCAAGGAGGAGACGGAGGAGCTGACGGGCGCCGCTGCCCCCGTCACGAACGGCGACGAGGAAGAGATCGCCGCCGAGGGAATTCGTCCCGACGAGATCTCGCCCGAGCTGCTCTACACGGCCGAGCACCCGGTCTTCATTCCCCCCGGTGAAAGCTTCGCCGAGCGTCGGCCGAACCCCAATGACACGGCCAATGACAGCAACGCGCGCGACGCCGAAGGTTTGGCCAAGCGCAGGCGTGGAAGGCGCGGCGGCCGTCGCGGGCGCGGTGGCGACGAGCCAAATTCCACGGGCGGCCACTAGTTGGCCAAGTACTTCCTCACTACGGCGATCGACTACGCCACGGCCGACCCACACCAGGGTCACGCCTATGAGAAAATCGGCGCCGACGTCATAGCACGCTATCATCGCCTCCTGGGCGACGATGTGCATTTTCTGATCGGAATGGACGAGCACGGCCAGAAGGTCGCGCAGACGGCCGCCGAGCGGAGAGTCTCGCCCCAGGAGCTGGTCGACGCGGTGGCGGACAGCACCCAGGAAATCTGGCAGTTGCTCGGAATCTCGTACGATCAGTTCATCCGCACGACCGACCCTGCCCATAAGGCAGGCGTGAAGCGGCTGATCGAGCAGATCTTCGATAACTCTCCCAATGATTTCTACGAAAAGGCGTACGCGGGCTGGTACTGCGTCGGTTGTGAATCGTTCAAGCAGGACAACGAGATCGTCGACGGGAAGTGCATCCTGCACCCGACGCGCACGCTCGAGTGGGTCGAGGAGAAGAACTGGTTCTTCCGCCTCAGCGCGTACTCTGATCGTCTGAAGAAACTCGTATCGACCGAGGAGTTTCTTCAACCGAAATCGCGCCGCAACGAGATTCTGTCGCTGATCGAATCCGGGCTCGACGACGTTTCAGCAAGTCGCAGCCGCTTCTCGTGGGGCGTTCCCTTCCCGCGCAAAGGAAGCGCAGGCGAC
>DHJM01000013.1:0-1514 GCA_002404335.1 Gemmatimonadales bacterium UBA4720 | reverse complement strand
TGCATTTGATCGGAAAGGACATCACGCGCTTCCACGCGTTGATCTGGCCCGCGATGCTGATGGCGGCGGGTCTCGAGGTGCCAAAGCGAATCTGGGTGCACGGCTTCGTGCTCGTGGGTGGAACGCGCGTGAGCAAGTCGACCGGCGGGAATCTCGATCTGCGCGACGCCATCGGGCGGTACGGCCCCGACGCGTTCCGTTATTTCCTGATGCGGGAGATTCCGTTCGACGGCGATGGGAGTTTTTCCTGGGAGAGATTCGTCGAGCGGTACAACGCCGATCTAGCCAACGCGTTCGGGAATCTCGCGAGCCGCGCAATCTCGATGGTCGAGCGCTACTGCGACGGCGTTATTCCCAGGGGCGAGCGCAATGAGATCGACGCCGCGGATGCAAAGGACCTCGAGGCGTATCACGCCTCGATCGGCCCGAGAGGATTCCTGCTTCACGACGCCCTCAGAGCCGTGTGGCTCACCATCGCGCGGGCGAACGAGTACGTGGATCGGCAAGCACCGTGGAAGCTGGCCAAGGATCCGGCGCTTCGTGCCGAGTTGGAGAGCACGCTCGCGACCCTGATGAGACAGCTCACCCGTCAGGCCGTGTACCTGTGGCCGTTCATGCCGAACAAGGCGGAGGAGCTCTGGAAAGCGCTTGGCGCGCCGGGCTCAGTGGGCGAGATGAGATTCAGCGGGCTCGAAAAACTGAATCCCACCGGGTTGAAAGTGCAGAAAGGGCCTTCGCTCTTCCCCAAGAAGGAAGCAGAGGCAGAATAAGGAAAGGGTCCCCGGTGATGGCGACCCTTTTCTTACATTGGCTGGCTGCGGGGTCTTACTCGAGCCCGCTTGGTCGTGACACTACCGGTTAGCGGTATTATCCAGACAGGTCTTGTTCGTAGCTCCGCAGGCCGTTGTTGTGCCCGCAACTGTGATATCGCCTCGCGCCGTAACCGTGTAGACCCTACCGAAAACGAACGAGACCCCGGTTCTGGTCATCGCATTGGTTGCCGATCCGGTGTACCGAGTACTCAGATCATACACGCCGGCAGGTATTGCAGTGAATGCGCCCGCGCCCTTGTACGCTACCTCAGACCCGATCGTGTACTCCGTGTTGGGTGCCACAGTGCTCTTCGCAAACAGCGTCATCGGATTTGCGTTCGAGATCGCGTGGACGAATCTGACCGTCGCGACCGTAAAATCCGTTGGTGGGACGACAGGATCTTCCACGACGAACGCGTCGACGGTTTTCGCGACGGCATCGTAAAATCCACTCATGAAGTACGAGTAGTATTTGCCGTCCTCGATGGTCGTCGTGAGCGGGGAAATGGACAGATCCTTATCCGTCGTGGCCGCGATCTTCCCCGTCAATGTGTACTGGCCTGGAGAGATGGCCTCGTAAGCGCCGCCCGCTCCGACTCCGCCGTAAGCGACTCCCGTGGTCGCCTCAACTCCAACGACGGAGTTGGTGATCGCCGTCATCTTCGTTGTGTTGGCGTAGAAATTCACGCTGGGTGCATTCAC
>DHJM01000120.1:0-3832 GCA_002404335.1 Gemmatimonadales bacterium UBA4720 | reverse complement strand
CTTCTGAGATCTCGGATCCCGTTCAGTTCGTTTCTAAAGCTTGAACCGACTCCTCGCCGCGCTCACGATCAGCTGAGCGGACCCTTCGATCCCCAACCGCTCGGTGTTCACGCTTAGATCATAGTTCTCGAGCGCGCGGCGGTCGCGCTCCCAATGCAGCCGCACCCATTGATCGCGCTTCTTATTAGTATCATCCACGAGCCGCGCAGCTTCCTCGGCACCGATGCCCTCGCGCTTCATCGTCCGCGCGATCAGCGCCTTCCGCGGCGCGTAGCAGAATACGTGGAGCGTGTCCTCGCGCTCGGCCAGCATCTCCCAGGTGCCGCGTCCGACTACGACCAACGGGCCGCGCAAGATCGCTTCCTCGATGATGTGCCTGGTGACTTCGATCAGCTGCTCGTCGGTTGGACGCTTCGCGTCCGCGATGGGCGACATCCACTCCTGCGAACCCATGGCCATCGCCGAGGTCAGTCGTTCCACCAGTGAAGGAACCCTCTCCTCACGCGCCTGCACCTCGGCTACGCTCAATCCCATGCGGGCCGCTACCGCATCGACGACTGCATTGTCGAGCAGCGACCAGCCCAGAGCTTTCGCGACGATGGCGGCGACCTCCGAGCCTCCCGACCCGTAAAGCCGCGAGACGGTGAGAATCGCCAACTGTCAGTCCTGATAGGGGCGGCGGCGCTTTGACAAGTGCTAGTCCTGATAAGGGCGGCGGCGCTTCTCTTCGACGGCCCGGCCGTAAGTGCCTGCATCCGATCGCGTGATTTTCTTGCGCGCGACGAGGGACTCGAGCACCAGCTCGCACCCGGCCGCAAGGACCGGGAGATCGTCCATCGGCGCCAGGCCCACGGTGTTCACGACTTGCATCAATCCCGGGATGCTGCCAAAGCCCTCGACGACGGCGTCGACCGGAACATCATCGGTTACCTGCAGCGCGCCACCGACATCGAACCACATGATGATCTCGTCGGTGTTCACCCCGCCGGCGCGGTCCTGATAGGTCGCATCGGCCGCGCGGCGTATCANNGAATCGCGCGCCGCTCCGCGTTCGACACGACGTTCTCGAGAACGGAGATCGGCATGCGCTGGGAGACCCCGGACCGCTTGTCGATGCGCTTATCGTTCCGTGCCTCGAACGCGACGCGCTCGATCACCTCGGCGATGAAGTCCGGCACGCGCACCTTCCCGGCGCCGCGGGCCGTCCACGCTTCCTGATTCGTGATCGCCATGCCGAGCTCGACGCTCTCGGGATAGTGCGTGGTCACCTCGCTCCCAATGCGATCCTTGAGCGGCGTGATGATCTTGCCGCGGGCGGTATAGTCCTCGGGATTGGCGGTGAAGCAGAGCATGACGTCGAGCGGCAGCCGGACCGGATAGCCTTTGATCTGGACGTCGCCTTCCTGCATGATGTTGAAGAGGCTGACCTGAACTTTTCCCGCCAGGTCAGGCAGCTCGTTGAGCGCGAAGATTCCACGATTTGACCGCGGCAGCATCCCGTAGTGCATCGTGAGCTCGTCGCCGAGGATGTGTCCTCCGCGCGCGGCCTTGATGGGATCGAGGTCGCCGATGATGTCGGCTACCGTGACGTCGGGCGTAGCGAGCTTCTCGACATAGCGTTGATCCGGATCGAGCCATGCGATCGGCGTGTCGTCTCCGGCTTCGTTCAGAAGATTCTTCCCGTACTTGGAGATCGGAGCGAACGGATTGTCGTTCACCTCGCTGCCGGCGATGATCGGCATCGCCGGATCGAGGAGCGTAGTCAGGGAGCGGAGGATTCTGGACTTCGCCTGTCCGCGGAGGCCGAGGAGGATGAAGTTGTGCCGGCTCAGAAGGGCGTTGACGATCTGCGGCATGACCGTCTCCTCGTAGCCGATCACTCCATGGAAAATGGGTTTTCGGGTAGCGAGACGGGTGAGGAGATTCGAGCGAAGCTCATCTTTTACCGACAGCTGTCTCCGGTCCGGAGAGCCGAAGGCAGAGCGCTTGAGTGCGCCAAATGTTTCCGGGTTGACCGACAACTGACTCTCCGCGCGAAATGCCGACTTTCAGACTTAATCTAGCCCGTGTGCGTGAGGGCAACCAGAAGGCTCTGCCCTTGACACCTGTTCAGGATGAGATAAATTTTCGCGCGCGCCAAAACGGGCACCGCGATCGCGGGCACGGTACCGGCGACTTATCCCACGTTCCTCTCTAAGGAGATCGTAAATGAAGCGCCTGGCCCTTGTCGCCGCCGTTCTCGCACTAGCCGCATGCACCGCCAAGAAGGATGAAGCAGCAACCGCCGACACGTCCGCTCCCGCCATGGCTCCGGCCCCGGCAATGACGGACACGACGATGAAGATGGACTCGAGCGCCAGCACGACCACGACTCCGACGGCGTCGACCACCACGACCACCAAGACCACCAAGACCACCACGAAGAAGAAGTAAGCTGGTCGCGGTCATAAAAAAGGCGCCACTAAACAGTGGCGCCTTTTTCGTTTTGCTCGACTTGCACGCTGCATTCTCCTCCCTCCCATCTCGCCTGCAGCGTCGTGCCCGGCGGCACTTCGCGCCTCACCATTCCCAGTGCGACGCCACCGAATCGCGGTGAGAGGGCGGAGCTTCGAATGTCGCCAATCACCTTGCCGGTCTCGTCCACCAACTCGGCGCCATTCGGCGGCGCGGGCCTGGTGACGAACCGCAGCCTGCGCAGGAAGCGATTCACGTGGCCCCGGAAGTGAACGCGCGCGACGGTTTCCTGTCCGATGTAGCATCCCTTGGTATAGGAGATCGCGCCTAGCTCGTCGAAGTTGACTTCCTGCGGGAGCGTTGACTCGTCCATGTCGGCGCCCCACTGCGGACGACCGCTCTCGATGCGCGCGATTTCCCAGGTGTCCTGGCCCCCTGGAAAGACTCCCGCTGCCTCCAGCTTTCCCTTGAGCGAAGGGGCCGCCTCGCTCGGAATGAAGATCTCGAATCCATCGAGATCCATCTCGGGAACGCGGGCGATGATGGCTGTCACTCCCTCGAACGGCCGGCTGATGTGGCCGTAAGGCGCGAGATCCGCGATGTCCTTCTCGTCGACGTCAGCCACACGCGATACCGCCAGGCGCGCCGACCGTCCAAAGACTCCGAGATCACTGAGCTCGAACGTAAGATCGTGGTAAGGCGCGATGCGCGGGTTGACGTATTTGTGCACCATCTCCTTCCAGCCCGGAGCGGCAGCGGCAGAGGTGTCGATCAGAAGCGAATCGTCGAGCGCGAAGATGCGGAGGTCGGCGACGATCTTGCCCTTGGGAGTGAGCGCGGCGGCGTACTGGCCTTCACCTGGAACCAGGGCGAAAACATCGTTCGTCACCATTCCGGTGACCAGCTCGGCGGCCTTCGGTCCGGATATGCGCATGCGCGTCCGGTCGCTCCGATCGAAAAAGAGAGCACCGTTGTGCAACGCGGAATACTCGTTCATTTCCGACATTACCTGCAATTAAGCCAGTGCCCAGAGCGGGCGCTACTGGCCGAAAGCCGCATACGATGCGTCGAGCAGATCGACGGGATGAATCGCACGCGTGGGGATTTCGGCGCGAATCAGGCCGGCGCCGATCTGCATTAGACAACCCGGATTTCCGGTCGCCACCCACGCCGCTCCGGTCGCGCGAATGTTTGCGAGCTTGGGCGCGAGCACGGCGTCGGATGTCTCCGGCTCGATGAGATTGTAGATGCCGGCGCTTCCGCAACATTGATCGGAATCGTGGAGCGGAACGAGCTCGAGACCCGGGATCGCGGCCAGAACGGAGAGCGGGGCGTGCATCACGCGTTGCGCGTGCTGGAGATGGCAGGGCGCGTCGTA
>DHJM01000044.1:28839-40870 GCA_002404335.1 Gemmatimonadales bacterium UBA4720 | reverse complement strand
GTTATGACTGTGATTTTTTTCCCGCGCAGTCTTCTCAGGCTTTCGAAGTCGTAGCGAGCGAAGCCCACTCCGTTTCTCTTTCCATCCGGAAGCCGGAGAAAGTAGGACTCGGTATTGGCGATCACGCATTCTCGAATGGCGTGCTCGAGCACCTTCGTCGTCGAGCACCTGACTGCGGCGGAATCAGCTGCACCAACCCCAATGGCGAGACGCGTCGATTGTAGCGCTGCTCGTTCCCGCGTCTGCCAGTAGAGAGAATCCCGCCCGTCGTCTCCGGCCGTCAGATAGATAAAGGTCGCCGAGTCCCCGCCGGCAATTTGCTTCGCAACGACGTCTCCCATGAAAAGCTGCCAGTCGTCCTGATGCGCGACAACGAACACGTCGCGCCGAACAGGCATGGGGTTCGATACGTAACTAACTGACTGACGTGGCCCCGCAGCTCCGACCAACGTCAGTTGAAGTAACCCTGCGGCAAGCGATTGGAGTCGAACAATCGTCAAAGAGCCTTCCGGAATGGAGGGTTTACCGCCTCGATCAGTCGATGATGGAGGTCGTAAGCCTTACACCTCGTGCCTACTACCTCGCATCGCCCACTCGCTCTCCTCGCAGTTCAAAATACCTAGATGCAGAGAGCGGGTGCACTGAATTCGTGCACCCGCTCTTGGTTAGATATTTACCTAATGCCGGCGTTACTCCGCTTTCACTGCCTCGACCTCGATGCCAATCTTGATCTCGTTTCCCACCGCGACGCCGCCTGCCTCCAACACCTGATTCCAGGTCAACCCGAAATCCCGGCGGTCAATCTTGCCCTTCGCGCTGAATCCCACGCGCTCCCCTCCCCACGGATCCTTCGTCTGACCCTCGAACTCGACGTCGAGCGTGATTGGCCTGGTCACATCACGAATCGTCAGCTCGCCTGTGAGCTTGAACGCCTTCCGATCTCCGTCGATGCTGGTGCTTCGGAACTTGATCTCGGGATATTTCTCGACGTTCAGAAAATCGCCCGAGCGAAGATGGTCGTCCCGCTGGTCGGTGCGGGTATCGATGCTTGCCGTCTTCAGAGTCGCTTCGACCGAAGAATTCCTCGGATTTTTTTCGTCAATGGTAATAGTCCCTTCGATGTCTGCGATTCGTCCTTTGACGGTCGTGATCATCAGGTGCTTGGCCGAGAACTCGACCGTGGTGTGCGTCGGGTCAAGCTTCCACTGGGTCTTGGTTCCCGCTGCGGGAGCGGTTTGAGCTGGTGCGGTCATCGTTTCCTCTCGAATCTGGTGCGGTTCTGAGCCAGTTAATGCTGTTTTGAGTGGCTAACAGCTCTGGACTTACTATGAGTATGCTAGTATACTTTAGTAAGTAGATTGTGTCAAGCTCCCATATCCGTAACTTCTTCTCATGACCGATTCGTCGGTTTCACAGGTCTGCTCTCGCTTTCACCGGGCTATCGAGCTCATCGGCAGTCGCTGGACGGGCGCCATCCTGCAAACCCTCCTTCAGGGAAAAACGCGCTACGCGGCCATCAGGGGAGCGATTCCCGACATTACCGATCGGATGTTGTCGGAGCGCCTTCGCTCGCTCGAGGGAGAAAAGTTGGTAGTCCGGGTTGTAACCCCCGAGAGCCCCGTGCGCGTTGAATACGAGCTGACCCCCAAGGGGCGTGAGCTCCAGAACGCACTGCGAGAAATCGGCAGCTGGGCCGAACGCTGGATCCCGCTGGAAAGCGGCGAAATCAACGAGACTGCCACTGAATCAAAAGCCGGTAACCATCGCCGCACCCGACGCGCGCGCAAAGCCAAATCTGCATGACCGGATTGAGGGACGCTGAGTAGATTTTTGGCGTCCTTTTTTTCCACCACATCCTCCGCTCCCACTTACATCACTCCCATAGTGGAGAACCACTGATGCGCACGCTGCTCTCGTCGCTCATGATTTCGGCAACCGGTCTCGTTCTCGCGCCATCTCCGGCCGACATGCCATTACGCGGATTCTTCCCCCAATCCGTCCAGGCAGAACGTGATCTGGAAGCACGATTCAAGACTATGCCAGATCCAGCCCACATGAGAGAATCCATGCGCCGTCTGAGCGCGCGTCCGCACCACGTAGGCTCCGCCTATGACAAGGACAATGCCGAGTGGCTTCTCAACCAGTTCAAGTCTTACGGGTGGGACGCGCACATCGAGAACTTCGACGTTCTCTTCCCGACACCGGTCGAGCGCGTCGTCGAGCTCGTGGCTCCGACGACTTTCAAGGCAGCGCTCCAGGAGACGGCACTCCGTGAGGACCCCACATCAAATCAACAATCAGAGCAGCTGCCTTCGTACAACGCATACTCCATCGACGGTGATGTCACCGGCCCTCTCGTCTTCGTCAACTACGGAATACCGGCCGACTATGAGGAGCTGGAGCAGCACGGCATTTCCGTAAAGGGCGCAATTGTGATCGCCAAATACGGCGGCTCGTGGCGTGGCATCAAACCCAAGGTGGCCGCCGAGCACGGCGCGATCGGATGCCTGATCTATTCAGATCCCAGAGATGATGGTTACGCCATCGGCGACGTCTTCCCCAAGGGCCCGATGCGTCCGTCACAGGGAGTTCAGCGAGGTTCCGTCGCTGACATGCCCGTCTATCCGGGCGATCCCCTGACGCCAGGAGTTGGTGCAACGAAGGACGCGAAGCGCCTCACGGTCGCGCAGGCCGCCACCATCACCAAGATTCCGGTGCTGCCGATTTCTTATGGCGATGCGCAACCGTTGCTCACTGCACTCGGAGGTCCCATCGCTCCGGCAGCGTGGCGCGGTGGTCTTCCCATTACCTATCGCCTCGGCGCGGGACCCGCACGCGTTCATCTCCGCGTCAAATCTGACTGGAGTCTGAAGACGCTCTACGATGTGATCGCCAGACTTCCCGGCACCACCGAAGCGGACCAATGGATCGTTCGCGGCAACCACCATGATGCCTGGGTGAACGGCGCCGAGGATCCTATCTCTGGACTTGTTGCGGAGCTCGAGGAGGCCCGCGCCCTTGGCGCACTGCACAAGCAGGGATGGCGGCCGAAACGCACCATCATCTACGCCGCTTGGGATGGAGAAGAGCCCGGCCTGTTGGGTTCAACCGAGTGGGCGGAGACACACGCTGACGAGCTCAAGGCGCATGCGGTCGCCTATCTGAACAGCGATGGCAATGGCAGGGGATTCCTCGGCGTGTCAGGATCGCATTCGCTGGAAAAATTCATGAATGGCGTCGCCACGGATGTCGAGGATCCCGAATCAGGAGTGAGCGCCTGGAAGCGACTGCAGGCATCGAGGATCCTCAACGGGTCTGCGGATGTGCGCCACGAAGTCCGTGATCGCGAGGACCTTCGGATCGGCGCTCTCGGATCAGGATCGGACTATTCATCGTTCATCGACCACCTCGGCGTCGCATCGCTTAACCTCGGATACGGCGGAGAGGACGACGGCGGGATCTACCATTCGATCTACGACGACTTCTACTGGTTCACGCATTTCAGCGACACGTCTTTCGTCTACGGTCGTGCGCTTGCCCAGACCGCTGGCATTGCGGTGTTGCGCCTCGCGAACGCAGACGTGCTTCCTTTCGCGTTCACGAATCTCGCGGAAACCATCCAGACATACGTCAAGGATCTCCAGTCTCTGCGCGATAGGCGGGCGGAGCAGATCACCGAACGCAACCGGCAAATCGAGGATGGCGTTTTCAAGCTCGCCAGCGACCCGCGTGATCCAGTGACTGCTCCTCAACGTCAGCAGCCCGCGCCACAACTGAACTTCGCCCCCTTGCTCAACGCGCTCGATTCACTCAACCACGCCGCTTCGCGGTACGACAAAGCCTACAGTCGCGCCGTGAGCGAAGGACGCACTGCTGTCGCGAAGGGTGTGAACGAGCGACTAGTTCAGGCAGAGCGCGCGCTCACATCGACGGAAGGCCTGAAGAACAGGCCGTGGTATGTACACATGCTCTATGCACCCGGGTTTTACACAGGCTACGGCGTGAAGACGATACCGGGCGTCCGCGAAGCGATCGAACAGGGAGAGTGGCGGGACGCGGATCGTGAGATTGCCCGCGCTGCTGCCGCTGTAGAGCGCGAGGCGTCGTTGGTCGGCGGCCTCGCCACGACTCTCACCGGCGGCTCTTGATCCGCCGGTGGTGGAATGCAGAGTCAGTAAGTGGCTTGGTAGTTCAACCGAAAGCCTCGGCCTGGTTCCGGAATAAAATCCTTGATCACGGAAAGATTATTTCGGTACACGCGGTTAAGCACATTGTCGCAATGGACGCTGATGTTGTTCAGGACACGTTGCCGCGCAAAGCGCATCCCGACTCCGAGGTTCACTACGGTGTATCCGGGTGTTGGGGTGTCGCCCTCGCCCAGTCGCGATTGCCTCGCTGCCACACGCGTTTCGATCAGACCCATGTAGGTTCTGTCCTGATATGTCGCCCGCAACAAACCTCTTAGCGGCGGCGTGAAGGGCAGCGGCACATTTTGTCTGGTGTCCTCGGCGTTCACGTAGTCAGCGCCCGCCTTGAGCGCGAAATACTGGGCTGGCTGGACGGTCACGCTCGCGTCAACACCGTACAACCTGGCGTTGGTAGCGCCGAATTGACGCACCGGAAAACCCTGAATTACATCGCCACGCAGGAATCCATAGATGTAATTATGGATGCTGTTTGCATAGGGCGACAATTCAAAGGACGTGTTGGCGAAGTTGCCTTTGAGCGATGCGTCCACGCCCAATCCGGTTTCCGGCTCGAGCTCCGGGGTGCCGATGGTGTAGGTGCCACTCGGCGCATCGAGTCCGTTCGCGAACAGCTCCTGAACGGTGGGAGCGCGAAACGCTCGCGCCAGGCTCAACGATCCCGTCAATTGCGGCGTGAGCTGCTGAATCGCGCCGAGAGAGGCCGTCAGAGCGTTGGAAAGTCGGGAGGCGTTGAGCGTCTGGAAATTCGGGTCAGTCGACTGCGGATCGGGACGTGTCTGGATCTTGTTGTAGTCATACCGCAGGCCGGCTTGCAGACGGGTGTTTTCCGCAGCGGGATATTCTTCGTAAGCGTACGCCGCAAACCCGCTCGTGCGAGAGTTCGGACCCAGCGGCTTGTCACCCTGGATGGTCATGTTCTCGATGTTCGTCCATAACCCCAGTGTGCCCTGGAGCTTGCCGAACGACTGCTGCTGCAGCTGCAATACGCCGTTGAACTCCCGCTTGTGGAAATGGGTTGCCTCCGGATCGGAGACCCCGTTTGCATCTTGTGCCGTTGGGAATTCAGAGTGGTTGTAGTCGTTGTAGCTCGCGTTGAGCTTTACCCGATCTATGAATCCGAATCCGCCGTTGAAGAGGCTGCGGAACTCGAGAGTGTTTCGCCGCTGCGCGATACGTGACGTAGTCGGGGGTACGTTCGCAAAATCCGGGTTGGGCGGCACGCCGGGTATGCCGTAGTTCACCTCGAAGTGCTTGCCGCCGATACCGACTGATCCGAAGTCACTCTGGTATGCGTAGCCGAGACCTGCTTCGCCACTATGGTCGAACGTCTGCGGCATCCGGTCGAGGTTGAAGACTGTGCCGGTCTCGGGGTCGGTATAGTTCCCCGAAGGAATCCGGATATTGCTGGCCCTCACTCCTCCAGCCGACACCCGAAAGGCCTGTTTCCCCTGAGTGTAAACATTGTTGATATAGCCTGCACCCTCGCCGCTCACCGTGTTTCCTTCAATTGCGGCCGTGCCTGAAACAGGATGATCCGACAAGGCAGGGACGATATCGGTGATCACGTTCACAATTCCACCGATCGTGCTGGGGCCGTATAGGATAGTCGCGGGCCCGCGAACCACGTCGATCTGCACAATGCCGATTGCTTCGATCGGAGTAGCGTGCGCGGGATCGAATGTCGCCAGGTCACCCATGCGAAGGCCGTTTTCGAGAATCAGCACCTCGTTGTCGCCTAGGCCTCGCAGAATGGGTCGTGATGGAGCCGATCCGAGGCTACGAACCGCAACGCCTGGAAGATCAGAGATCTTTTCCGCGAAGCTTGTCCCTGGGCTGTTCTGGAATTCCACCAGAGACTTGGACGCGGTCGACTGATACTGCTCGTCGGAAGTCCGTGCGGTTGGCGATGCGGAGACTACGACCTCTTTCAAATGGATCGCAGATTCCCTGAGATTGAACGATACCCTCGCAGTACCACTCGTCACACTGACGGTGTCGGTCGCAGATGCGTACCCTGTGACACCGACATTCACTCTGTAAATCCCCTTGGGAATATCGGAGAAGGTGAACTGACCTTCTGCGCCCGTATGCTCGATGCGGTCAAGCTCGAGGAGCCGGACCGTCGCGCCAACTATGGGTCTCCCCGCGGTCTGAACCGTTCCGGTGATTGTTTGGCCTAGAAGCGCGGATGGCCGTAAGAGCAGCGAGCCGAGCAAAATAGAAGTCGCGATCAAAGTGCTTCGAATCGCGCTCGTACGAACCGCTCGTGCGGACATTTCGGCCTCGTTCTGGTTTTACTGCGGAGGGCGTAGGGCGTTAGGTCTGCCGGAACGAAGTCGTGAAGATCTCCGCGCGCGGCGGGCAAACATCGCCAGTGGCTAGGGACGGAATCGAACCGCCGACACGCGGATTTTCAGTCTCCGGATTTCAGTACGCCTGAATTTTACGTCGATTACTGACGTTGCGCCAAGTGTCAGAGAGTTCAGGGTTTGGTTTGACGCGAGTTAGCCTTAGTTCCCGAAAGTAGCCTGAAACTTCAGAGAGTTTCGGGCGAAACTCGGGCGCTCAACCTCGCTAAACTCGCTCCCTGCCCCCAGGACTGCCGAAAAGGCTGGCTCTACGGAGGGCGAATGAGGAAGTGCGGTTCCATGGCCAATTGCCGGTTATACGCTTTTACCGTCCCCGTAACGAGCGAAACGCAGCATTCAGTGAGTCGGTGCAGGTAAACGATGGCAGTGCCTGCTACGAACTCTTCCTCTGACAATCTGTTCTGTGTATGAAGGGTCAGTCATCAAGCGTAGGTAGTGTCTCGAGCACTTCTTCCGCACGCGGCCCGCTAGCGATGGGTTCATCCGTTCGGATTTTTCCGTCGCGAAAGACGATGACACGCTTTGCGAACTGCACCACATCGGGTTCATGCGTCACCATCACAATGGTGAGGCCACGGTCGTTCAGATTTTGGAAGATGTCCATAATCTCGACTGCCGTGCGGCTGTCGAGATTTCCGGTCGGTTCATCGGCAAACAGGATTGAGGGCTGGTTCACCAGCGCTCGTGCAATGGCAACACGTTGCTGCTGACCTCCCGACATTTGCGACGGAAAATGACCCGCACGATTGGCGAGTCCCACCATCTCCAGCGCGTGCGATGCACGACGCAAACGCTCTCCCTTGTCGATGGGCGTATAGAGCGTTGGAAGCGCGGTGTTCTCCAGCGCCGTAGTGCGCGCAAGCAGGTTGAAGCCTTGAAAGACAAACCCGATCTTCCGATTGCGGATGACCGCGAGCTCCTTCTTGTCGAGCTTCGCTACGTCGGTGCCCTCGAGGAGGTACCGTCCGGAGCTCGGCCGATCCAGGCACCCGAGCACGTTCATCAGAGTCGACTTTCCGGACCCGCTGCTTCCCATTATCGCGACGAAGCCACCACGTTCCACGCTCAGGCTGACGCCACGAAGAGCGTGCACCCGCGTTTCGCCAAGGTCGTAATATCTATGCACGTCCTCGACGCGGATGAGTGGATCCGCATCGTGCCCATCGTCATCAATGCGCGCGGGCTCCGCAGATAAGGCATGGTCGAGCACGCCCCCGGGCAGGCTACCGCCGGGCAGGCGGCCCCCCCTGAGCAGACGCGCCCGCTGCGAGCGAGCCAGTCACAACCTCGTCACCAGGAGCCAGACCACCTTTCACCATCGACTTCACTTGGGTAAAAGCGTGGTCCGTGATGCCAGGAGTGAGCTCCACCGGCTCCAGGCTATTGTCGGCGTGACGCTTCCACACGGTGGCGAGTTCCGCCCCGCCCTTTTTTTGGGTCCGTCCACTAGCGTCAGTCTGGGCGCTCATGTCCTGGAGCCCGTACTTCAAATAGAGCGCATGGATTTCATCCGCCGACAGTGGAGGCTTGTACCGCAATGCACTGTTGGGGACTTTAAGAGCGTCATCCACCGTAGCCACAGGAATCGTCACGAAAGCAGTCATGCCCGGGAACACCTTCAGATCGGGATTGGCGAAGTCGATGATGGCGTCGTACGTGACGACGTTCTGAACCGTCGTGGGATTCATGCGTATCTGACTCACCACTCCTTGAAATGTCTCCTTGGGAAACGCATCTACTTTGAAGGTGACCGGCTGATTGAGCTTGATGCGACCGACGTCTGACTCGTCAAGCTTCGCGTACAGCTGCATCTTGGTCAGATCCTGAGCGATGGTGAAGATTGTTGGCGCCTGCAGGGATGCGGCTACCGTTTGTCCCACATCGACATTTCGCGCAACGACGATCCCATCGATCGGTGACCGGATTACCGTGTGCGCAAGATTCGTCCTGGCTACGGATACAGCGGCGTTCTTCTGCTCCGTTTGTGCTCGTGCCTGGAGAAGTGCTGCTCCCGCCGCATCGACCGACGCCTTTGCCGCTTCGAAGTTCGCCGTTGAGAGATCGAACTCCGAAGGCGACACTGCACGCTCCTTGGCGAGTTCCGCCATTCGACCGTAGTCGGCCGACATCTGTGTCAACGCGGATTTCGCCTTGGAAAGGTTGGCAGCCGCTGCAGTCGCATTGGCTTTGGCTCCGGCGAGATCCGCGTTCGCCTGCAGTAGGGCGCCCTGGAACAGCGAGGGATCGATCAGGGCAACGATTTCATCTTTCCGTACATGCGAGTTGAAGTCGGCATTCAGTTTGGCGATAGTGCCCGATACCTGAGAGCCGACCTGCACGCTCACGACGGCGTTTACCTGACCGCTCGCGTCGATGGCATCCCGGATCTCACCACGCTCGACTTTGGCAGAGAAATACTCCACGCCATTGCTCTTTCTGAGTCCGAGCGCCGCGCCGACAAAGACAATGAGTACGGCGGCGCCCGAAACGAGCCAGCGCGTTCGTGTCATGCGTGGTGCCATTATTCGTACCGCAATGCTTCGATAGGATCGAGCAGTGAGGCTTTCCGGGCCGGATAGTATCCGAAAAAAACACCGACTGCCACGGAGAAGAGGGCCGCAAGCAATACCGCCTCAACCGAGACCTGCATTTGCCAGCCGAGCGCGGTACCCACAACCACCGAGCCGACGACTCCGACCACCACCCCCGCTGCGCCTCCTACCAGGCTGAGCAAAACGGATTCACCGAGGAATTGTAGTTGGATGGCCGTCTCCGGCGCACCTACCGCGACCCGGACTCCGATCTCACGCGTGCGCTCTGTCACAGAAACCAGCATAACGTTCATGATTCCTATTCCGCCAACGAGTAGGGAGATTGAGGCGATTGCAATCAGAAGGAGACTTAACGTCCTGCTCGCCTCGAGCTGA
The DNA here is from genome assembly GCA_002404335.1 of Gemmatimonadales bacterium UBA4720. GTDB lineage: Bacteria > Gemmatimonadota > Gemmatimonadetes > Gemmatimonadales > Gemmatimonadaceae > UBA4720. The sequence continues at coordinate 31,366 of DHJM01000044.1, read as the reverse complement.
GCTTTGATTACGTCTTCAGGGTTGCGGATGTTGAAGTCATCCTCTTCGTCGGACCGTAGATGGTGCCGGTCGCGCAGGACGGCACCAGCCTGCTGGCCCGCGAGTTTCACAGCATCCTGCGAAACGGCAGAACACAGGATGTCGTCGAGCCACGTCACGCCCTTGATCTTCTTCTGCACCGTCGTGTAGGGCATCAGGATCGTGTCGTCCTGGTCCTGCCCGGAAACGGACAGTCCCTTGGGCGCCAACACGGCGATGACCTTGCACGGCAGATCTTTTACTCGAATCACTTGCCCGATGGGACTCGCCGAGCCAAAGAGCTGATTGCGCACGGTCCGACCGATTACGCAGACATCCGCTGCGTGGTCGACATCATCCGGCGAAAACGGGGAGCCATCGGCGATTTCCCAGCGTTTGATGTCCAAATACTCCGGGGATACCCCCCGATACTGCGTATACCAGTTCTGATTCCCGTAGATGACCTGTGTCGATCCATCAACATTGGGGGACACGCTCTTGATCAGAGCGACCTGCGACTTGATCGCTAGCGCGTCACCGATCGTCAGCGTCGGCGCGGAGTGGGATCCCGTTCGCACGCCGTTCACAGCCCGTCCACCGGCTTCGATCCAGACGAGGTTGTCGCCAAGGGCATTGAGCTGCTGCTCGACCCGGGTTTGACCCGCCTTACCGATAGCTACGACGCAGATCACGGCGGCAATCCCGATGGTGATGCCGAGCACTGTCAGCGCGCTTCGCATCTTGTTTCGAAGCAGCGCCCACAACGACGATTGGACAATGGCGGCGTAGTTCATCCCATGTCCAATATAGTTGTGCGGCAGTAAAAGGACTTTCGAACAGTGAATCCTTTTTGTTCGCGTCCTGTAATCTTGAGAAGTTGCCGGCATGGCTAGGGACGGAATCGAACCGCCGACACGCGGATTTTCAGTCCGCTGCTCTACCAACTGAGCTACCTAGCCGAATCGGACTCAGCGTCCGGATGGAACAATTAAAGCGCCTTAGTGCTCCTTATCAACCGGTAGCACGAGCTACTTGGACGATGGCGCCTTGCCATGAGTTGCGGTGATCACCGACTTCACGCCGCCGCGAACATTGAAGTCGCCGACGACGCGCATCCACTTGGGCTTCGAGCTCGCCACCAGATCATCCAGAATCCGGTTCACCGCCCGCTCGTAGAAGATCCCGTCGTTTCTGTAGCTCCACAGATAGAGCTTGAGGCTCTTCAACTCGATGCATTTCACCGCTGGAACGTAGGTGATACGAATCGTTCCGAAATCGGGCGCGCCTCCCGTGAGCAGCGCGAGCTCCTCGGCGTCGCTCTCGATGCCGCCGAGCGGGCAAAGGGACGTGAACTCCGAGCAGTCCATGTGGATCTCGTAATCACGGCCGGCGTAGGGATTGTCGAAGACTTCGAGGAGCTCTGGCTTTGGCATCGTCGAACGATGCACACATGGACCCCGCGGATCAATCCGCGGGGAGATCTCCAAACCTCACAACTCAGAGCGGCGCCGCTATCACTCGTCCCGCAGCTTTCGCGACATCTCCTCGAGCAGTCGCCGCTCGTCTCTCGTCAGGCTTCCGATCCCCAGCTGAGAGATCTTGTCGAGCACGCGATTCACCTTCGCCGCGTACTCCTTCGGTGTTTCCTGCCGTGGCACCTGCTGCACCGGCTTGCTCTCGCGAAGAATGATCGCGTTGCTGCGCGCGACCACTTCGTCCACACCGTCCGCGCGATCGCGCATTGGCGGTCTACCGCGTGGAACGGCGCGCGGCATGTCCTCTGATTCATCCGGAACTGCGGACACCCAGCCCCTCACCCGATTGATTCCACCCATCGAGTAAAGCCTGAGGAAGATCCACCCGAACGCCATTCCGCCAAGGTGAGCCGTCCAGTCGATCCGCGAGCCCGGCGACAGGGCGAACATGATGTTCATTGCGAGCATCGCCGCGATGAGCCAGCGGGATCTCATTGGAATGACGCCGAAGAGATAAACCTCTTCGTCGGGCCACCGGAGCGCGTATGCCACGAGCACTCCACTGATCGCGCCCGAGGCTCCGACGACTGATGAATGCTGCGCAAAGACGAGGTGCGCGATCGCTCCACCTAGTCCGCACCAGAGATAGAACCAGACGAACGTGCGGGTTCCCAATTCGTGTTCCAGTCGGGGGCCGAACATCCAGAGCGTGAACATGTTGAACGCGAGATGCGCGAGCCACGCGTGCACGAACATGTACGTGACTACCGTCCACCAGGTAGCCGGGAAGCGGGCCGGATCGAGGGCGAGCGCCGAATACACCGCATCCGGTCCAAACAGCGTCAGCTGCAGGAAATACACGCCGATGTTCAGCGCCAGCAGCCACTGAACAGCCCGCGTCATGCGCGGAGATTCGGGTGTGTCGTACAGCTCGCTCATGCAGACCTGCGACTAAGAGACCTACAACCTAAGACCCAGGGCGCGGCCAAGGGTTCCTCCCGCGAAACCTATTCGAGAGCGAGTCTTACGATCCG
>DHJM01000044.1:22115-28737 GCA_002404335.1 Gemmatimonadales bacterium UBA4720 | reverse complement strand
CGAAATGCCGACAAGGCCTGCTGCTGAACTTTCTCTGTCGCCTCACGCGACAGCTTCGCCGGGAATTCCTCCACCGCCATGCCCGGGGTGTATTTGCACTCGTAGTCATAGATCTCGTGCTTGGGAATGATCTCTCCAACCGGCAGTGCGACGTCGCCGAGTACCCCGACTGTCAGCTCGCGCCCTGGGACGAATCGCTCGACCATCACTTCGTCATCGTACTTGCTCGCTTCCTCGATGGCGGCGGCGAGGTCCCCGCGCTTTTTCACCACCGAGAGCCCCACCGTGGATCCTTCCTTCGACGGTTTGACCACCACCGGAAGCCCCAGCATCCCCTCAACCTGTTCGACCGTCACGGGAGCCATCAGCCAGTCGGCGGTTTTTACATCCGCCGCGCGAAAGAGCTTCTTCGATAGATCCTTGTCCATGGCGAGGGCGCTCGCGAGGTGCCCGCTTCCGGTGTACTTCACGTGCGCCATGTCCAGCAAGGCCTGGAGCGTTCCATCTTCGCCCTGCCCGCCATGAAGACCAAGGAAAACTACGTCCGCCGAGCGTAGCTCCTTCATCGAAGTGAGATTCGGCAGAAACGTTCCCTCCGCCACTTTTGACAACGCCTCCAGCGAGGGCGGCGCTGTTCCAACCTTCCCCGTGCTCAGCTCACGCTCTTCGGCTGCGCTGATCACCCCGCGCGCCGGATCGAGACCGATCACAGTGTGCCCCCGTCCCCGCAATGCCTGCACGATTCGGATTCCCGACGCGAGCGAGACGTTGCGCTCGGAAGATGTCCCGCCCATGAGCACCGTAATCTTCATTCGATCGAATTCCTCTAGGCTAGCGAGACATCATGTAATGCAGCATGTCAGATCGCGTGACGATTCCCTGGACAACTCCATTCTCCTGCACGAGAACCGCCGGATTTGCTTTTGACAACAGCTTTACCACGTTGTCTACCGGCTGATCCGACGCCACCATCGGGAACGGCGAATCCATGATCTCGCTGACCGTTGTTTCGAGCAGTTTCGGATTCTCCAGACTCTTCTGGGAAACCGACCAGTCGCTCACCGATCCGACGCAGTTCGCGCCATCCATGACGGGAAGCTGTGAGACATCGTGCAAACTCATGAGGCCGATTGCCTGCCGAACGGTCGCGCCTGGCGCGACGCTCACTACCGCGGGGGCAACGCCATTCTTCCTTCCGAGCACGCTGTGGAGCGCGACCTTGGGCACGTCGAGCATCTGGTTTTCGCGCATCCATTCGTCGCTGTAGAGTTTGGAGAGATAGCGCTCACCGGTGTCACACAGGAGCGTCACCACCATGGCGTTCGGATCGTCGATCTCGCGCGCGATCTTGAGCGCGACCGAGGTGATGAGCCCGGATGATCCGCCGACGAACAGGCCCTCCTCACGCGTAAGACGCCTTGCCATCGCGAAGGATTCCTTGTCGCTCACTGTGTAGTACTCGTCGATCACGCTCATGTCGAGCGTGCCGGGAAGCTTGTCCTGTCCGATTCCTTCGATTTTGTACGGCGTTCCCTCGATCTTGTTTTTTCCCTTGCTACGCCAGTACTCGGCCAGTATCGAGCCGGCGGGATCACCCGCGATCACCTTTACCTTCTTGCTACGCTCCTTCAGGTAGCGGCCGACGCCAGTGAGCGTCCCGCCTGTGCCTGCCGACGCCACGAAGTGCGTGATCTTGCCACCGGTCTGTTGCCACAGCTCGGGGCCCGTTGTCGCGTAATGAGCCTCGGGGTTTGCATCGTTGTAGAACTGATCGGCGAGGATGGCGTTTGGAGTTTCCTGCGCGATCCGCTTCGCCATCATCACGTAATTATCGGGATGATCCGGCGGTACCGCGGTAGGCGTAACGATGACCTCCGCGCCGAATGCCTTGAGCAAGCGGACTTTTTCCTGAGACATTTTGTCCGGCATCGTGAAGATGCATTTGTACCCGCGCAGCGCTGCCGCGATCGCGAGACCCACGCCCGTGTTCCCGCTCGTGCCTTCGACTATCGTCCCGCCCGGTTTCAGCTTGCCCTCTTTTTCCGCCCGCTCGATGATCGGAAGGCCGATCCGATCCTTCACCGAGCCGCCTGGATTGAAGAATTCCGCCTTAGCATAAACCGGAGTACGGATGCCGCGCGTCACCTGGTTCAACCTGATCAGGGGCGTCCACCCGATCGTCTCGAGGACGTTGTCGTAGGGTTCGCGATTGCGTTCGTGCTTCATTAACGACTCGCTTTGCGCTTTGTCGTCGCCGCGGGTTTTGCCGCCGTCTTGGTTGCGGAAGCCTTGGCCGTGTCCGGCTTCGCTGTATCGGTCGGCTTCGCGGCGCTGCTCGCGGTCGAGGAATCGCGCGGGATGATTGAATCACCAGCAAGTGGCGGCGCGTCGGGATGCCTGAAAAACACCGGCAAAAGAATGGATACCGGAACCGGCTGACCCTGAGTCTTGGCGGGCTCGAACTTCAGGTCGCGCGAGCCCTTCATCGCCGCGGAATCCAGCGCGGTGAAACCCGAGGTCTCCGCGATGCGTGTCGAGTCGGCCACAATCGCTCCCTCTCGATCGATGAAAATACGGAGCGTGACGTTCCCCTGGACCTTCTGCGCATACAGCGCTGGCGGATAGCGGAAAGGGAGCTCTTTGTTGAGCATCACCGGAGCAACGTCCGGCTGTCTGCCAACAGTCTGAAATGGCAGCCCTGACCCGTCTCCATTCTTGCACCCGGTGCCGATCACAAGCGCCAGGAGTATTACTGAGTTTCTGGCGCGTAGTTGCATGCTCAAGTTGATCCTCCCTCTCCCTTCGCTTCGTCGACGAGTCGGGCGAGCATCTCGAGCGCTTGAATTGGCGTCATCGAATTCGGGTCCACGTTTCTCAGTTGTTGCACGACAGGATGCGTCATCACTCCAAATAGTGCCAGCTGACTGTCTGCAGCGTCCGTCGGCGTCGGTGATGCGCGTCCCGATCGAGGCACGATCTGTTCCGCTTCGAGCAGTCTCAGCAACTCCGTTGCCCGCTTTAGAACCGCGGGCGGAAGGCCTGCGAGCCTCCCTACTTCGATTCCATAGGACCGATCCGCCCCGCCGGGTTGAAGACGATGGAGAAAAAGTACCTGGTCCCCGACCTCGCGCACCTGAACGTTATAGTTGCGTACTGCGACTAAATTGTCCGCCAGTTGGGTGAGCTCATGATAGTGCGTCGCAAAGATCGTCTTGCACCCGACAGCGTTGTGCAGATGCTCGCTCACCGACCAGGCGATCGAGATTCCGTCGTAGGTCGATGTGCCACGCCCGATCTCGTCGAGCAGCACCAGGCTTCGCCTCGTCGCAGTGTGAAGAATAGCGCTCGTTTCCGACATCTCCACCATGAAGGTCGATTGGCCGCGCACCAGATTGTCGCTCGCCCCAACCCGCGTGAAGAGGCGATCGACGACGCCGATCCGCGCCCGCGTTGCGGGAACGAAACTGCCGATCTGTGCCATCAGCACGATCAGGCCGACCTGTCGGAGCACCGTCGATTTGCCCGCCATATTCGGCCCGGTGAGAATGATCATCCGGGCGTCTTCAGTGAGTGCGATGTCGTTCGGAATGAACTTCTCGCGCGGCATCATTCTCTCCACCACCGGATGCCGGCCAGCCGTTATCTCGAGCGCGAAATCGTCGGTAAGCAGTGGGCGCACATATCCTTCTATCGCCGCGACTTCGGCCAGCGATCCAAGCACATCGAGCTCGGCGACGATCTGGGCGACCGCCTGCAGGCGAGCGACCTGACCGCCGACCCGTGATCGGAGCGTCTCGAATAATTCTCGCTCCCTTTCCTCTATTCGCTCTGCTGCCGTAAGGACATGTTCTTCGTATTCCTTGAGCGAAGGAGTCACGTACCGCTCCGCCCCTGCCAGCGTTTGCCTCCGCTGGTAGTCGCTGGGAACGAGATGCACGTTGGTGTTCGTCACCTCGATGAAATAGCCGAAGATTTTGTTGTAACCGACCTTGAGCGAGTTGATGCCGGTTCGAGCGCGTTCCTCAGCCTGAATCCTTGCGATGGCATCCTTGCCGCCGTCGCGCAGCGCCCTCCACTCGTCCAGCTTGCTGTCGACCCCTTCGCGCACGCTGGACTCATCCCCGATCGTGACCGGCGGCCTGTCCACGAGAGTTCGGATGATCTCGTCGGAGAGGTCACCACAGCCATCCCATACACCGGCGTGTCTCCCGAGTGCTGCATTGTTTTCGGGTGTGGCTGCTGCGCGAGCTCGTTCCAGCGCCGATTCGACTGCGGGCAGACGCGCGATTGAATCACCAAGTGCCCGCAACTCGCGGGGAGAGGCGCGACCGGCGGCCGCTTTCCCCGCCAGCCTTTCAATGTCGCGCACACCATCCAGAGCTTCCCGCATCGCGGCACGAATGAGACCGTCCCCCAACGCTTCCACAGCGCCAAGCCTCGCTTCGATACCAGCGCGGTTGACGAGGGGAGCGAGAAGCCACTGCCGGAGCAGGCGCGCCCCCATCGGCGTGAGGGTACGGTCGAGAACTCCGAGAAGTGTTCCCGACGTTTCCGCGCCACGCATTGACTCGACCAGCTCGAGATTTCGCCGCGTCATTTCGTCGAGGGGCAGTACGCCACCAGGCCTCTCGATACTCGGACGGGCGAGATGCGACATGCCCGATGGCTGAAGCTCATTTAGATAGCGGAGCAACGCCCCCGCTGCTCCAACGGCTGCCTTGTCTCCACTCTCGATTCCGAATGCCTCGAGTGAGCTCACCCGAAAGTGTTCAACCAATTGATCCCGGCCGAGCTCGCTGTCGAATTCCCAGGCTTCGCGCTCGGTTACCATCGGCCCCTCTTCACCAATCGGCCCCTTCAGGACTTGAGTGAGGCTCTCCCCACGTGGAAGAATCACTTCACGCGGAGTGAATCGCGACAGAGCGGATTCCAGGTCACGGATTCCAGTGGCAGTAAGCCTGAGCTCCCCTGTCGAGAGATCGGCGGCCGCAATTCCCACCGAATCGCCGTCCCTGTTGAGGGCGCATAGATAGTTGTTGCGAGTGCCGTCGAGCAGATCGTCGGAGAACGCCGCGCCGGGAGTGATCGTCTCCACTACTTCACGCTTGACGATGCCCTTGGCAAACTTTGGATCTTCGGTTTGCTCGCAGATCGAGACCCGGAATCCGTGCTGAATCAATCGCCGTAGATACTCGCCGGCTGCTTTGACTGGAACTCCAGCCAGCGGCACCGCGCTCGCGCCCCCATTGTTCCTTGATGTGAGCGTGAGGCCGAGAGTTCTCGAAGCTACTTCAGCATCCTCGTAGAACATTTCGTAGAAATCACCCATCCGGAAGAACAGAATCGCGTCCTGATGACGCGACTTGATCTCCCGGTACTGCTGCATCAGCGGTGTTGATGCGCCGCGACTCACCGCTCTGGCGCCCGTACCACGAAACCATCCATGTGACTGGCCTTGATCTTCTTTAGTGCGTCTTCCGCTTCCTTCTCGGTTGTGTAGCGCCCGATTCTGACCCGGAAAGGTGCAACCGATCCGTCGACTCGTGCCGAGTAGCCGCGCTTGTTCAGGGTTGCGGTGAGTTTGTCAGCTTCGGGTCTATGACTGTAGGCAGCAACCTGGACCGAATAGCCGCTCGCGTGTGAGACCGCGGTGCTCGGCTTTGAATCGTTGGCTTCAGCTGGTGGCTTCGGACGGTGAGCCGGCACGACCGTTTTGGGCGGTGTCGATGGGCTTACAACAGTCGGAGACGCAGTGTCGACGGCTGTCGGTCTTCCTGTCGCAGCGGATGCAACCGGCTTCGGAGGCGTGGCAGTCGCGCTCGATGCGCTCCCGGATGTGGGCGCCGGGGTTGTGGAAGCAGTTACCGAAGTCGCTGGAGCATTTCCGGACGTACCCGTCGTTGGAGAAGTTACCGTCGGCACAGTAGCGACCAACGGACAACGCTGCCCCTGATATTGAATCTGATTCCTCAGCTCCACCTCCGAGGCATCTGCCTGCGCCATCGCACTTGCGTTGGCCGTACAGGCATTCGAAATGTCATTCTTTTCGAACAAAACCCGGGCGGTCCAGTAGCTCGCCCTCGCGAGCGATTTGCTCCGCGGATAGTCGCGTGGGATTCGCTGCAGGTGGCCAAGTGCGCCATCGCGGTCCCCGCGAGCAAGCTCGAGCTGTGCCAGACGCAGCAACGCATCCTCAGCCTGAGGAGCAAGTGGATAGTCCACCACTATGTGCTTGTAATCGCTTTCCGCATCCGCGGCGTTAGCTGCCAGCGTCGCGCGCCAGAACAGAGCCTGCGGGTATAGCTGAGATGTCGGTGGAGTCTTTGCGATCACGGAATCGATCAGCGCTCTCCCTGCCACACCATTGCCATCGCTCACGAGCGTCTGAGCTCTCACAAAAATCGGATCTGCCGGGCGTGCCGGGGCCTGAGCGGCCGCCAGCGACGCTGCACAGAATAACGGTAGGCCCAAAAGAACTTGCCATCTAGACATCTCACCATTCTCCTATTGACTCATGCGGCGGGATCTCTCTCCGCACAATGAACTTTATCATGCGGCAGGACTTCTCTCCGCACAATGAACTTTGTCATGCGGCAGGACTTCTCTCCGCACAATGAACTTT
>DHJM01000044.1:0-22014 GCA_002404335.1 Gemmatimonadales bacterium UBA4720 | reverse complement strand
CAATGAACTTTATCATGCGGCAGCGCTTCTCTCGTCGGCTGCGCACAGGCTGAGTACTACCGTGGCCAGTAATTGTTCTTCGGACGAAACTCTGCTCTCCTTCAGGGCTACATCTACCTCGAGCAGGGAATCGAGTGCGCGATCGAGCAATTCGCGGGTCCAGCGTTCCGCGGCGCGAGCCCAGACGGCAGTGGCAGATCCCCACGGCCGGCCTGTAAAGGCTCCCGTCTCCTTCAGAAGATCGAAGTATTCCTGGGCCAGGCGAGCTCTCGAGAGACCTTCATCCAGTCTCGCACGCCCCCACGAGATGGCGAGCATCTGTGTCGATAATGCCATGACGATTGAAACGCCCGTTGTTTTCGGCTGGGTAAGGACATGAGAGATCAGCCCAAGGGCGCGAGGGGCGTTACGATCGGCTACCGCGTCTAAGAGGTCAGCTTGTGTCTCGCCACGCCGTACCCCCACGACAGCCGCCACGGCATCCTCATCAATTTCGTCGTTATGGCCTTCGATGTAGCTCGCAAGCTTGTCCAGCTCTCCTGACAGTTGATGCAGGTCACTGCCAACCGCCGCCTGAAGGAGCTCGACAGCCGATTCACTAATCTTGACTCCCAATTCACTGGTCGCCTGGTGAGTGATCCACTTGGGAATCCGATCGCCGGTAAGGGGGTCGAATTGGAGCGACGTGCTAGATGCTGAGAGCGTCGCATCCGCCTTGGATCCGGCAGCTCCGGTCATGAGGAGCAGCAGATCGGGTTCGGGATGCGCCAAGTATTGATCGAGGACCCTGCGCGCATCTTTCCTGAGCGCTCCGACCTCACGAAGCACGATTACGCGTCGCTCCGCCATCATCGGCGGTGTGGAGAGGAGCACTCCGAGGGTCTCGGCGTCGAGCTCGGAAGATCGCCGCGTGTCCAGATTGAAGTCCCTGGCTCCGGGATCCAGAGCGGCGTCGATGATCTGCCGGATTACGCCGTCCTTTTGATACTCATCCTCTCCCCAGATGTAGTAAACGCCGTCGAATGACCGGCGTTTGATCGCATCACGAACTGTTTTGAGAGAGGATGCGGACATCCTCCAAATATACGGCCGCTCTACTGGGCTGCCGATGACTCTCGAGCGCTAACGCGTGTAGTTCGTCAGCTCAAGCCTGGAGTGCGCAAACCGCACCGGAGCCTGCTCCGCAAACAGAGCCGCTGGCCATATAGTCAGGCCTGCTGTAACGGAGGCGACGATCGCCGGTGTCGAGGTTGTAATGGGGCTGAGCTCAGGCTCCGGAATTGTTGCGACCACCGGGGGCATCATGAGATCGCGTGGAGCATCAGTACGGTGGTACAGCGTCATTCCTATGTACCCAAGCATGGCAGCGCTGGCGAGTGTCGCCGCGATTGCGCCACGTCTGAGATTGCGCTGGGTGGCTGCCAGCAAATGGCTGCTGTCACATTCCCTGAGACGCGCCTCGAGGCGCCGCGAGAAATCTTCGGATGGCTCGATGCTAGGAAGGTTTCTGAAGAGCAGAAGCGCTCGGCGGATCTTCGCATCTTGCTTCGCGCAGTTCTCACACTCAGCGAGGTGTCGCTGCATGCGAACCAGCTCGATCCCGGCAAGGGTATCGTCTACAAAAGCAACGTGCTGATCACAAAAATCGCGACAATCCATGTAGATAGGTTGAGGGTTCGGTAACAGGTACCCACTAGGGGGGCGCCTGTTCCCGGACCGTCGAACCTAATCTACATATGGGGCAATGATTTCCGCGAACGAATTCCTTGCCCGGTTAAGACGGGATTTGACCGTCCCAAGATTGCAATCAGTGATCTCAGCGATCTCTTCGTACGACTTGCCCTCGAGCTCGCGGAGTACGAACACGTTCCTGTGGTGCTCGGGGAGCTTGGCCACGCTCTCTTCGACGATCTCCCTCAGATGGCGCTTACGGTACATGTCATCCGGACGGGACGTGGTGTCCTCGAACTGTAGAGGACGGTCGTCGTCCTGAAAGTTCTTCTGGACCGTCTGAAAGAGAACCAGCGGGTTGCGAGAGCGGTTGCGTAGCTCGTTCTTCGCCAGATTCGAGGCGATCGTATAGACCCAGGTCGAAAACTTCTTCGAGCGGTCGAAGCGATGCAGGTGGCGGTAGACCCGGATGAAAACCTCCTGCACCAGATCTTCTGCCTTTTCCCGATCACCGATCGTGCGATATACGAAGTTCAGGAGACGGGTCTGGTAGCGTGTGACCAGTTCCGAGAAGGCGCGCTCCTCTCCACCAAGGAATGCAGTCACGACGGCTGAGTCATCCATCGCCTGCAAGCGCTCCCTTACGCTCGGCCCTTCCACCGATACCGCTTGCTTACGGACGATGTTAGACATTTTTCTCTCCTCTAAATTAAGAGACACTCACGACACGGAATCGTGCACATCTCTACTGGAACATTCTGCGCTCTCATGTAATGCACGGGGTGTGCCCAACGCCGGCCTGGAGTAACCCATTGTCAATAAAGGACTTATGGCATCTGACTCAAGTCGGGGCTTGTCCAGATTCTGCCACTTCTGTCCTATTTACATGACATGTCAGCGTCTTTTCATTGATTAGACGCCAATTTGGCCCGAAGGGTTAACGACCTGCGCGAAAACCCGCGGCGAACAGGAGACCGAGTGCAGTCTTGGCATCCTGAATTCCACCTGCCTCCACCATCTCCAACGCTCGGGACAGCCGCATCGGATGGAGATCCAGAAATTCATCCGCCTCATGCTTAGTCTCGCCAGCGACCAATCCGGTTGCTATGAAGAGATGGATTTTTTCGTCCGTGAACCCGGGAGTCGTGTACATCGTGAGCAAGTGGTCGAACTGCTCAGCTGTGCACCCGGTCTCCTCTTTCAGCTCCCGCGCGGCACAATCGCGCGGACTTTCTCCCTGATTGAGTCTTCCTGCCGGAATCTCGAAGAGGTAGCCCTCGGCCGCATACCGGTACTGACGGATCATCAGCACCTGCGGATCTTCCCCTCGTGGGTCGCTCAGAAAGGGCACGATTGCGCTCGCGCCTGGATGCCGGATCATCTCCAGTTCGCCGATAGATCCGTCGGGAAACCGGACGGTGTCTGTATCGAGCGAGATGACCTTCCCCGTATAGACCCGCCTGGATTCTATCCGCCCTGCGTTCTCTTCTCCTTCCATCGCGGCTGAGCCTAGGAGCTGTGAACGTGCATATCCCCAACATTCAAATCGGAAACAGAAGCACGAATGACCCGCGCATCGCCGACTACGATCGTCTGCAGCTCGTCAGGATGCAGATGTGACCTGGCTGCCCGGAGGACTGCGTCCGCTGACACGCCACGGACGTTCTTTCTGTAGGAGTCATAGTAGTTAGCGGGCAGATCGTAGATCACGAGGGTCGCGAGAGCGGATGCGATTGCGGCAGTCGTCTCATATCGAATGGGGAACACTCCATCGAGATAATCTCTGGCCAGTGACAGCTCCTCTTCCGAGATTCGCTCGCCGCGGATTCGATCGATCTCGAGAAGAATCTCGCGCAGCGCCGGCGCTGTCACCTCGCTCTGCACGGCTGTCGATACGACGAATGGACCAGGGCCACGCCGCCAGTCGTAGAACGACGAAGCCCCATAGGTGTACCCGTGTGCCTCGCGGAGATTCAGGTTGATCCGCGAGCCAAATAGGCCGCCAAGAACGGCGTTCATCACGAGCGTGGGGAAAAAGTCGGGATGGTTGCGCGGCAGGCCGACATGCCCGGCCCGCAGCTCCGACTGCGGCGCGTCCGGCTTATCCACGATGTGGATGCTCTTCCGAGTCGTCCGCGCCGCTGCGATCAGCGGTCGATGCGGTGCCTGTCCGGAAGGCCAGTCCTGAAACGCGCGGGTGACCAGTGCGCGTGCCGCCTCCGTCGATATATCCCCTGTGATGATCACGGTCGTCGATCCGGACCGGTACCCGGATCTATAAAACTCCTCAACGTCTTTTCGCGACAACGCGCTTACGCTTTCGGAGCTTCCCTCATCGGGCTTGGAGTACCGCGATTCTTCCGTGTACAGGAACTCCGAGAATTTCTCGTCGGCCAATCCCCGCGGTTCTGTTTCAAGCTGAAGAATCTCCGCGAGACGTTCCGCCTTGGCCCGCTCGATCTCACGCTCGGGGAAAACGGGACTGCTGATGGCTTCGCCGAGGAGCTTCGTCGCTTCGTCCACCCGCCTCGACAGCACCGTGATCTTGATGAATGCGCTGTCCCAATCAGCGCCGGATTCGACTGATGTCCCGAGCTGCTCAAACTTCTCCGCCAGCTCCGCGCCATCGAACCGCTTGCTGCCCTCGAGAAGGGTGCCGGCAGTCAGGGCGGCGACACCCTCCTTGCCCTTTGGATCGTTTGTGGAGCCGGCGTTAACGACCACCAAAACTGTGACCACTGGTAGCTTTGCAACCGGAGCGGTAACGAGACGAATTCCACTGGGCAATATCTCGTCGAGGAAATTCGGGAAATGGTAGTTCCGAGTTGGTCCTGGTTTCGGACGGAGGGCGGTGACCATCAACCCGTGCCGGCGGCGGCGGCCAGTACGCTCTCGGGCTCGACTCCTTCCTTCGGAACGTAAAGAAGACTTGCCCTGTTCTCTTCGCCGAATCGCTCGGAGATGAGCTCGTTGACTCTCTGGGTGGTTACCGAGCGGTAGCTGTCGGCCTGCTCGTTGACCAGCTCCGGCCGCTTGAAATAGGTGGCAAACATCGAGAGCCTGTCTGCTCTCTCGCCTGCTGACTGAAGGGACGCGAGCAGGTCAGTCTCGATGAGGGCGATGGCTCTTTTCACTTCCGTCTCCGCAACACCTTCGCGATGGATCAGGTCAATTTCACGCTCGACTTCTTCTTCGAGCCTAGCGAAGGAAGTTTCCGGCCGCGCGGTGACGTCGACGACCAGGATATCGGTACCCTTGGCCAAGTCGAGCGTGAATGCACCGGCATCTGCCGCTATCTGTCGCTCCCGCACCAAAGAGCGATGAAGGCGGCTTCCCTTCCTCATCCCAAGCACGGCGGAAGCTACGCTGGCAGCGTAGTACTTCTCGCTCCCAAAAACCGGCGACCGAAACGCCATGAACAATCGCGCGAGACTGACGTTATCATAGACGACCTCCCGCAATCGACTTCCGAACACAGGCGGGAGATTCATCGGTGGCAACGCGGGTCTCCCTTCCCCACTCCGAATCGGTCCGAAGTAGTCCGTGACCAGCTTGCGCGCGTCCGTCGAATCAAAATCACCTGCAATCGAGAGAACCGCGTTATCCGGCGTATAGTAGGTAGCAAAAAACTTGGCTATGTCATCCAGCGATGCAGCCGATAGATCCTCCATTGATCCAATGAGCGAATGCTGGAAGGGGTGCGACGGGGGAAACACCAGCTCCTGCATTTTTTCGAGCATAGTGCCGTACGGCTGGTTGTCTACCGACCATCGTCGCTCGTTCTTAACGACTTCACGCTGCGTATCCAGCTTTTTCTGCGTCATCGCCGGAAGCAGCTCCCCCATGCGGTCTGCTTCCAGCCAGAGGGCAAGCGCCAGCTCGTTTGATGGTACCGTCTCGAAGTAGTTCGTTCGCTCGAGCCATGTCGAACCGTTTAATGTTCCACCCGCGCGTTGTATCAGCTCAAAATGCTCGTTCGATCCAACGTGCGCTGAGCCCTGAAAGAGCATGTGTTCGAAGAGATGCGCGAATCCGGTTCTGCCGGCCTTTTCGTTCGCCGACCCTACGTGATACCAGAGGTTCACAGCCACGATTGGCGCAGTGTGATCCTCCGAGAGCGTCACGAACAGGCCGTTGTCGAGGTGGAAGGTTTCTACCGGAATTCGCATTGTCTTAAATTGCCCGCCATGCAAACCCACTGGAACCCCCTCGACACCCGCATGTGATCGCCGCGTTTGTCGTTCTCGCCATGCTGGTCGGGTCGCTGTCTCTGCTTTGGTGGTCGCAGGAACGAATCCTGTTTCAGCCCCCCCGGTTACTTGAAGCACAGCCCGAGTCCGGGCGTGTCTCTTACGACGCTGTAGATGGACAGCGGCTCACCGGCTTCATGATCGGGGATCCCAGAACGGCGCCTGGCGTTCTGCTCTGCTTCCATGGAAACGCCGACCTTGCCGTATGGCAGCTCGACTGGGCACGGGCTGTTGAGCGTCATACCCGATTCGCCGTTTTTCTCGCCGAATACCGTGGTTACATGTCGCTTGATGGAAGTCCAACTTATTCGAGCACGAAGCTTGACGCCCGTGCGGCCTATGACCATCTGCGAATCGCATTCGGTATCGATCGCACGCGTATGGCTTACTTCGGTCACTCGCTCGGGAGTGGCGTGGCAGCCGAGTTAGCCGAAATCCATCCGCCTGGTGCGTTGCTTCTCCAGTCGCCGTTTTCTTCTGCTCGCGCGATGGCAAGGCTCATCGTGTGGCCGCCTATTGATCTCATCTGGAAAGCCATTTCTCGAATTCACTTCGATACAAGGCGGGTTGTCTCGGAGCTCGATGTTCCGGTCTCGGTGGCCCACGGTAGGCGCGACCGAATCGTGCCTTTCAGAATGGGGATTGAGGTCTACAAAGCTGCCAAACAAAAAGGGGGGGTCCTGCTCGTAGACAAAGCCGGACACAGCGACGTTGCCGAGATTGCCGGCGAGGATTACTGGCGTTGGATTGTCGAGGCATTGAACGCCGGCTCGAGCCCGCAGCCAGTTGCGGGCAGGCCGACGGCTCGTGGCAGCTAGTCTTCAGTTGATCCAAAAAAAGAGGGCACGACCCAGGATCGGATCGTGCCCTCTTTGACTGGACCAGTTGTTACTGAATAAACTGCCCTGATATATCTCTGATCGCGATCGGGCCAACGTTCACGGCTTTCAACCCCTGTTCGATTGTCTTCCGGTCACCGACGATTACGATGGCTAGAGAACCGGGATTGATGTACTGCTGCGCAACCCTGGCCACATCGGCCTGGGTAACCCCCTCAATGTTCTGCACGTAATTGTTGAAGTAGTCGAGTGGGAGTCCGTACAGCGCCACTGGCACTAGAGCGGCTGCGATTTGCTGTGTTGTCTCGAAATTTCCCGGAAGCTGTAGCTGCAGATAGCGCTTGGCACGGGATAGCTCACTGGGTGGAACGGCCTGGCGGATTCCATTCAGCTCTTTCATGAACTCCAGAAGAGCGGAATCGGTCTTCGCCGAGACAATCTCCGCTGATGCCGTGAAGGGCCCTGCCGCACGTCGCATGTCGAAGCGAGAGCCGGCACCGTAGGTGTAGCCTCGCACCTCGCGAAGGTTCTGGTTGAGTCTGCTGCTGAAGGATCCACCCAGGATCGTGTTCATCACCGTCAGCGCGAAGTAGTCCCCGGTTGAACGTGGTACGCCTACGGACCCGATGCGAAAGGACGACTGAGCAGCACCTGGTTTGTCGATCAGATAGATCGTCGTGGTGCCCGACTTGGGCGGCTCGCTGTAGTTGAGCTGCGGAACATCTCCGCGCTGCCAGTTGCCGAAGAGCGCATTGATCTTCTGCTCGACCTGGGCGGGGCTCACGTCACCCACAACGATCAGGGTCACATTGTTCGGCCTGAAGTTCGTCTGGTAATACGACTGTAGATCGGCGGTCGTGAGCGACTTTACGGAGGCTTCCGTGCCAATTAATGGAAGACCGTAAGGATGTGCGCTGCCGTAGATGATCGCCGGAAATGCGATGTTCGCGATCGCTGGTCCCTGGTCGCGCAACTGGAGAAGCTCGGTTAGACGGGCTTTTCTTATCCTTTCAAACTCGTTTGCCGGAAACGATGGATGAAGAGCAACGTCGGCAAACAGAGCCAATGCGCTGTCCAGCTGCGCCGTCGGGGTGTGGAGCGACAGCGTGCTGGATTCCCAGCTGCTTGTCGGAGAGAGGTTGATACCGAGGAATGCGATCTGATCGGCAATGGCCAGGCTTTTACGGCTCGTCGTGCCTTCGCGCAGCATGGACGAAGTAAGGTTTGCGACTCCCGTCTTGCCTGCCGGGTCGACCGTGCCGCCGCTTCCGACAAGAAGAACAAAATCCGCGAGCGGAAGCTCGTGCTGCTCGACGATCATCAGTCTCAGACCGTTCGGGAGTTGCCTCGTGAGAATTGGGGGAAGCGATACCCGAGGGGGAGGACCCAGCTCGGGTGGCTTGCTTCTGTCAAACGTTCCTTGCGCGGAAGCGATCGACTGGACGGCAAGCAGAGCCAGCGCACTCAGCGCGCTCGTAGTTCCGATAACCTTCATCGACCACCTCCGCTTGCGGTTAGCATCATGTCCTTCTTCCCCTCGGGAACGACGGTAAGAACGATCTTCGGACGGCCGAGGTAGGTCTTCGCTACCCGCTGGACATCGGCAGCGGTGACGCGCTCGTAGCGCGCAGCATCCTGCTGCACGTAATCGGGGTTGCCGATGAAGTAATTGTACGAGTTGAGCACTTCGGCCTTACCCAGCACGCTTGCCAGCCGGTTGAGGAAACTCGCTTTGTACAGGTTCTGGGCCCGCTGCAGCTCGCGCGGTGCCACGCCGGTGTTGATGACATTGGCGATCTCTGTCTGAACGATCCGATCGATATCCGCGACCTTCTGACCTGGTTTGGGAGTGATATCGATCTGGAACTTTCCATCCAGACGCGATCCATCCTGGAACGCGCCCACGTTCTGTGCGATCTGCAGGTCGTAGACGAGCTTCTTGTAGAGGCGCGAATTCTTGTCGTTGGCGATGATCTGAGCGAGGATGTCGAGGGCGGCATCGTCCTTCGAGAATCCCTTTACCGAGTGCCATGTATAGAAGACGCGTGGCAGCTGAACCTTGTCCTCGAGAACGAGGAACGTATCGCGTGGGATCGTAACGCTGGGGACGGTGAGCCTCCTCTTCACTTCCGGCCCCCGGGGAATGCTCCCAAAGTACTGGGCCACCAGTTTCTTCACCGTCGCCGGATCGAAATCTCCGGCGATCGTCAGGGTCGCATTGTTCGGTGCATAGTAGGTCTTGAAGAAGTTCTGCACGTCCGTCAGCGATGCGGCGCTGAGGTCGGACATCGAACCGATAACCGGCCAGGAGTAGGGGTGTGTTTTGGGATAGAGCGCGGCAAGGATGATTTCGTCCGCTCGTCCGTACGGCACGTTGTCGACGCGCTGTCGCCGTTCGTTCTTCACCACGTCGCGCTGAAGATCGACCTTGGCAAGATCCATCGTCGGGAGGAGAAATCCCATCCTGTCCGCATCGAGCCACAGCGCCAGAGCCAGCGCGTTCGACGGCAACACCTCATAGTAGTTGGTGCGGTCTTCCGTCGTCGAGCCGTTGTTGTTGGCACCGGCCGATTCAAGAAGCTGGTCGAACGTGCCGACTGGAACGTGCTGCGAGCCCATGAACATTATGTGCTCGAACAAATGAGCAAACCCGGTTCGCCCGACCTGCTCGTCACCCGAGCCGACGTGATACCACGTGTCGACCGCGATGATCGGGGTCGAGTGATCCTCGTGGAGAATGACCTCGAGACCATTTGGGAGCTGATACTTCTCGAACTGGATACGAGGGGTGGCTTGTGCATCGGCGCGCGGCCCCGCCAAGATGCCGAGTATTAAGTAGCACAGTGCCACTAAAAGAGGTCTCTTCTTCACAACTTCCTCTCGAAAAAGAAGGCGAGCGGTGCTTTGAGCGATTCGCTAAAAATATACTTCCAGCGCTCTTCCCGGTTCGGTGAGATGGGGCTGGTTTGCGTGGGAGATGTGTAGGGAGTAAACCCGAAACGCCTCGCCAGGATCCGCAGGCGCAGCATGTGAAATGGATCACTTACGAGAAGAGCCGTTTGAAGCCCGCGTACTTCGAGCATGCCCGCGACTGCGCGCATTGACTCGCTGGTCGTCCGGCCTTCGTTCTCCACCAGAATCGCGCTGTCCGGAACGCCATGTTTCCGGGCGTAGTTTCTTCCCACCGCCGCCTCGCTGGTAGTGTCGCCTGATCCCGTTCCGCCTGTAAGTATCAGCAGCGACGTCAGATGGCGGTTCCAGAGATCAAGTGCATGATCGAGCCGGGCGCGAAGCACAGGCGATGGTTTGCCCGCATACTGCGCGGCACCTAGTACGACTATCGCCTGTGCGGGCCGTGCTTCATCCCGTGAGCTCCAAATGAGAACGGCAGTAGCGGAAACGATCCAAAGCGCGAATGCCGCTACAACCAGGACCGTCAGAATTCGCCGAACGATCTTCAGGGCATGGTTTGCTTTCGCAGCACGCTTCATTCGTAGAAGCTACGCTAGAAAGCGCGTCTCGTGTGAGGCTCCGGACACTCGACGGAATACCCCTTTGCTACCAGAGCAGCCTTGAATTCGTCCTGCACTGGAGCTTCTCCGTGTACCAGCCATACCGGCCCCATCTTCGGGGACTTGTCCCTGACGCTCCCCAGCCAGGTCGTCAGCTCGGTTCGGTCGGCGTGCGCGCTATAACCGTCGATGACCTCGACCCGCGCATGAAGAGCGACATCCTCGCCAAAGATCCGGAGAACCGGTTGTCTCTCCACGACTCTTCGACCGAGCGTATGCTCGGCCTGAAACCCGACGACGAGAATCGTATTCCGCGGATCGCCTGCGCCTTGTGCCAGGTGGTGAAGAATTCGCCCGTTCTCCATCATCCCCGATGCGGCAATTATCACCATCGGGCCGTGAGACCGCGATATGGCCTTTGATTCCTCCACATCACGCGTATAGTGGAGAAGGTCGAAGCGGAAGAGCTCCTTTGCAATCCGTACCATTTCCTCGGATCGATCGAAGCTTTCCGGGTGCATCTCGAACACGGTGGTCGCATCAATCGCCAGGGGGCTGTCGACATAGATTGGAATCGCCGGGATTGCACCCTCCCTGACGAGACCATGAAGCACGTAGATCATCTCCTGCGTTCGACCGATCGCAAACGCGGGGATGAGAACTCGCCCTCCCCGCGCGGCGGTCTCGCGAACCACTTGGGCTAGCTGCGCTCGGGCACCCTCTACGGATTCGTGGTCCCTGTTTCCGTAGGTCGATTCCATGATCAGGGCGTCAGCGCCCTCAGGCGGAATCGGATCCCTGACTATGGCGAGACCGCTTCTGCCAATATCTCCGGAAAAGACGAGCCGCTTTGTTTTCCCTCCCTCCGTGCAATCGACCAGGACAGACGCCGAGCCAAGGATATGACCGGCGTCGATGTAACTGGCGCGCACCCCGGGAACGACATCGAAAGGCCCGTTGTAGGGAACGCCGACCATCAAGTCCATCGTGCGTACTGCGTGTCGCATTCCGTACAGCGGCTCGATGAAGTCCTTTCCCCTTTTGGCCAGAAACTCGGCGTCTTTTTCCTGGATGTGGGCCGAGTCGGCGAGCATTATGGCGCACAGGTCTCGTGTTGCCGACGTTGCCCAAATCGTCTTGGAGTAGCCCTCTGCGATCAGGTATGGAAGGCGCCCTGAGTGATCGATGTGCGCGTGTGAGAGCACAACGGCGTCGAGATCCTTGATCGGGAGCGGAAGTTTGCGATTCTTCTCGGCTGACTCCTGCCGCCTTCCCTGAAACATCCCGCAATCGAGGGCTACAGTGTAGCCATTGACGTGAAGGAGATGACAGGAGCCTGTGACTTCGCGAGCTGCACCGACGAACGTTATCTCCAAACAGCTATCCTTCTGCTACTGCATCGCGCTGAAACAGGATCGTGAGCCGTTGCTCGTCCTGCGACATCAGCGCTGGCTCCCATCCTCCTCTGCTTCTCTCGTTCAGAAGATCGGTGAGGGTGTCTTCGTCCTCGCGCGTATGCCGTGTCAGCTTGACCACGACAGCCTGGTATTCTTTCATCAGGGATTAGAGATTATGGGCCGGTGAGTGTTCACAATGCTAATGCCGGAATCGTGGGGCTAGAATGATCGAGCGCGTCAAGGAATTCCCCTCTCTGACTATTATCCGGCATCCCCTCGTTCAGCACAAGCTGACGATCCTGCGGGATAAGCAGACGGAGACCAAAACCTTCAAGGAGCTCGTCGATGAGATTGCCATGCTCATGGCGTACGAGGCCACCAGTGAGCTGAGTCTCGAGCCGAGAGAAGTAAACACTCCGCTCGAGAAAACGTCGGGGTGGCATATCAGCGGCAAGAAGCTGACGCTCGTTCCGATTCTACGCGCCGGACTCGGAATGGTAGAGGGAATTCTCCGCCTCGTGCCATCGGCACGGGTGGGCCACATCGGACTCTACCGGGACCACAGCACCTTGCAGCCGGTCGACTACTATTTCAAAGTACCCGGGGACACGGCCGAGCGAGACTTCTTCCTCCTCGACCCGATGCTTGCCACCGGAGGAAGCGCTGCTGCCGCTGTCGCCTCGCTGAAGAGAGCAGGCGCAAATCGGATTCGATTTCTTTGTTTAGTCGCCGCTCCCGAGGGAGTCCGGTTTCTCAGTCGGGCGCATCCAGATGTCCAGATCTATTGCGCGGCACTTGACCGGGAACTCAACAAGCAGGGTTATATCCTGCCGGGCCTTGGAGACGCTGGAGACAGATTGTTCGGCACCCGCTGAACGCTAGCCGAACCATTCCCTGGGGTTCAGCTTCTGTTGGTCCGCGGCGTCGATGACCCATTGCTGGCTCTGTGCATCTGTCACCTCGTTGGCCACCAGCTCGAACCAGGTTGTCGCCTTCTTTACATCCCCGATTCGCCTCCAGAGCTCACCGACCAGATAGGAGAGGATTGCTCGCTCTTCCCTCGGAACGATGTCGTAGGCTTGGAGCGATTCCTCGAACATCCACGCGGCGTGACGCCGGAAGTACCGCTCCGCTTCCGCATCTCCCTCATCGACACAGCACCAGGCGGCACGAAGAAGGAGATCCGCAATGTGGCGAGGATCGAGGCCCTGCCATTGAGCGACCTTGGCGGCGGCCTCATACTTTTCCGAGCCACAAACTAGCGACGGTCTAAGCGGAGCAAGCTCCGTGAGAACGTGCTGTTTCAGCCCCGGGCTCACATCCGTCGCAGGCGTAAAATCTGCCTCTCCACCAGAGTAGCCGCATTCGCTGCACATGTGGATGAGATAGGCAAGTGGCTGCGTTCCGGCAGCCCGTTCGTGAAAATCGGTCCTTTTGCCCCCGAACGCATTCGTGGAAACTACGCTCTGGGACTTGAACTCGTTGTCACATACGGGACAACGAAGCTCGATCTGACGCAGCGTTGTCATGGCTACTCCTCCTTTAAGCGCTTCGAAGCTCAGAAATGCAGAAGGAATATCTGTGCCACGATTTTGAAATCGATGCGAAAGAGATCGGCCTTGTTGAGAGTTTCCGTGGATTGTATCTTCTCGCATCGCAAAACCCGCGACTGGCTCACCACCCCGCGACCTGGTCGTTGATGCTCATCAACCTACTGCCTGACTTTTTCGCAGTTCACAACAGTACAGACCGTGTCGCCGCCTATCTCCGCTACTTTGAAAATCACCGCCGCTTCCTAGAAGCCTACTGGCACAACTATGTGCTGGATCCGGCGGGGCCGCATTTTCTGGAAGTCGTTCGCTCAGCCGCACTTGCGAGTCGTGTAGACCTTCGCACAATGCTCGAAAGAATTGACGTCGTCTCGCTGGCTCGAAATACGGAAGAGCAATGCCGGACCCTTTTCGATGTCGACACGGACATCGACGTTGTGCTCATGGTTGGCGTCGGCGCGGCGAATGCCGGCGAGCTTGTGGTCGAGGGAAAGGGAATCGCATTCGTTTGCCTCGAGCATTTCACCAGCGTGACCAACCCGGAGACCCAGGGCCTTGGACTCGACCCGGAATTGATCCCGTTGTGGCTCACCCACGAGATCGCGCATACAGTCCGCTATACCTCGCCTACCAGCCGGAGCGAGATGAAACAGCTGATCGACGATGCGGGCGGCTATTACTCGTATTGGGAAACCGGCAGGCGCGCTTCGCTCCGCGAACTCATGATCAACGAAGGGCTGGCCACGATTGCGTCGAGAACAATCAGCCCCGGACATGCAGCGTGGGAGTACTACGGCTACACAAGACGCGAGTACGCCAGCGTCCGTGAGCTCGAGCCTTTGATGACGAGAGCGCTCAGCAATGATCTGGATCGTGCCGGTTTGGGACTGCGTCTCAGGTATCTCTCGGGCGGGATGAGCGATGACGCCCGAACCGTCGAACGTCATGTCTTCCCCGAGCGAAGCGGCTACTTTCTCGGCACGAAGATGGTTGAGGCGGCTGTCAACTCACGCGGGCTTTCGTGGGCGATCCGTGCCGGTGCCGGCGAGATCACATCGCTTGCCAGCTCTGCCGCTGCCTCGGCCTAGAATCACTTTCCAACACAGAAAGAGCTAAACACCCGGTCAAGCACATCCTCGACTTCCACGGCGCCGATCAGCTCTTCGAGGGAATAGACCGCGGTCCGGAGGTGGACTGCAGCGACCGTCGCCGGAAGCTTCTCTTCCCGCCACGCCTCTGTGAATTGTTTGAGCTCTGAGCTGGCAGTACTGATCGCGTTCCGATGACGGGCTCTCGTTAGTATGGGCAAGTCGGGAATGATCTCCCCATGCCGTGTATCCAGCGCCTCGTCGATTGCGCCCAGCAGCTCCCGAAGACCGGTTCCTGTCTCTGCGCTGACCGGAATCACAGTGCGCGAGAGCAAACTTTCGTCGCGCTTTGATATTAAATCACTTTTGGTGAGAACCGCCAGAATCGGCGCCGTCGAGCTACTACTGACCAGGCTTACTATCTCCTCGAGGCTCCTCGAATCCTCCGCGCATGCAAGCACTATGTGGGCACTTCGCATATAGCGCTCGCTCACCTCGATTCCGAGGCGCTCAATTCGGTCTTCCGGTTCCCGAAGCCCTGCGGTATCCACCAGGCGGAGGGGCCACTTGCCGCTATCGATCACAGCCTCGAGAGCATCTCGCGTAGTCCCGGGGATTTCGGTCACAATCGCACGGGATCTGCCCAAAAGTGCATTAAAGAGAGAGGATTTCCCCGCGTTTGGCGGGCCCGCGATTACGACAATCGCGCCTTCGCGGATGACCTCGCCAGCTGGCACGGTAGAGAGGAGCGCTTCGAGAGAGCTCGCAATTCCCTCCGCGGCCTGATCAATCCTTCTTCGCGGAACTGGTCCGTCATCTTCTTCCGGGAAATCGACATCGTAGGCAATTAGCGCCTCGAGCCCGATGAGCTCATTCCTGAGGCTCAGGAGGCGACGCGACAGCCCTCCATCCAGCTGGCGGAGAGCCGTCATCTGCATGATGTGAGAGCTCGCATCTATCAGGTCACCGATTGCCTCAGCCTGAAGGATATCCAGCTTGCCGTTGAGTACGGCTCGACGCGTGAATTCCCCGGGCATTGCTTGTCGCGCCCCCGACGAAATCAGAGCCGCGACAATGGTGCTCGGAACGAGGTAGCCACCATGCGTCGAGAACTCGACCGTGTTGTCACCGGTGAAGGAACCAGGGCTCGGAAACAGCGTGACCAGCGCTTGATCGAGTTTCTGCTCTCCATCAAATACATCACACAATTGGCTTACGCGCGGTTCCGGCGGTGGCAGTCGCAGATGCTTCGCGGCAATCGAAAAGGCATCCGGTCCACTGAGTCTGACAAGAGCGACTGCACCACGCCCGGGTGCGCTTGCGACCGAGACGATCGTGTCCTCCAGTTGCACGGCACTTGCGCCGGCGGATATCACGCGGTCACCGTAGGAAGAACGAAGGTGGTGCCAGGCTCCAGGATTTTTACAGACGGATGGAGGGGGTGGTCCTGAAGCGTTGTTCTGAGTCTGTCGATCGCATCGAAAGCAGTCGACGTAACGTGGTTGAACGTTCCCCAGTGATATGGGATGAAGTACCGCGCGTTCAGCCTCTCGAAGAGAGTGAGCGCATCGCTGCTCGTCAGGTGTCCTTTGCGAAATCCCGGCTTCCACCACGGGGCGTGCCCGATTGGAAGAAGGGCGAGATCAAGGTTACGCCCGTTGGCAACCAGATGGTCCTCGACCAGATGTGTCGTCTCGGAGGTAAGGGCCGTGTCACCGGCAAAGAAGCACGACACCGTATTCGTATCAATGAGATACATATTGGTTGCGCTTCTCCAGCGATCCACGCCATAGCGATTTCCTTTGTGCGTCGCCGAGGCTGCCCGAATCTTTACGCCACCGAGCTCGGTTCCCTCGCCTGCCGCAACCGCAACCGCGTGGCTATAGCCCAGCTTCCCCAGCCATTTGGCAATTGCCGGTGGAGCGAACAGAGGAATGTCTTCCGGAAGCGCGTCGAGGGAAGCAAAAGACAGGTGATCGGCATGCGCATGTGTCAGCAGGATTGCATCGAGTTTCGGAAGTGCTTCGAGAGCAATGCCTGGTGGGCTCACGCGCGCCAGAAATTTCCCGAGTGTCGGATCAAAATTGGGATCCGTGAGGATTCGTCTTCCTCCAATTTCAATTAGTAGCGTTGCGTGACCAATGTACGTCACACGCAGCATGTATCCCCCTTACCCCGCCGGACGTGTCTTTGCGCGTTCCCTCGCTAGCAACCACTGCTGTGGAAGTGCCGCGATGTTTTGCGCCGTGTAGTAAAGATTGAGGCCTGAGGCCATGTTGAGCAGCACCACCGTCATCATCACGGGGAACATGTAGCCCATCATTTTCGCCTGCGGGTTTGGAGGAGCATTGCGCATTCCAATCCAGGACAGCAGGTACATGGACGCACCCATGAGCAGGGGCAGAATATAGAGCGGATCCTTGATCGAGATGTCGTGCAGCCACATGAAGGGCACACCGCGGAACTCGATCGTATTCTGGAAAACGAAGAACAGTGCGAAGAGAATCGGCATTGGGAGGAGCGCCGGCAGGCATCCGGTCAATCCAGCGAAAGGGCTCACTCCTGCGTCATGGTAGACTTTCATTATCGCTTCGCGCTGCTGTACCGGATCCTTGTACTTCTTCTGGGCAGCTGCCAGCTTCGGTTGCAGCTCCTGCATCTTGAGGCTCGAGCGCATAGTGCTCTGATTGAGCGGCCATAGCGCGAACCGCACCAGAATTCCCAGAATGACCAGCACCCACCCATAAGTCAGATTGAGGCGATTGTGCATCCAGAGCAGAGCCTGGATAACCTTCGATGCAATCGGATGCACTACGCCCTGGAGGAAGCGCCAGCCATAGGGGTTTACGTGGTCGAAGTCCTGACCCATTCGC
The DNA here is from genome assembly GCA_002404335.1 of Gemmatimonadales bacterium UBA4720. Lineage (GTDB taxonomy): Bacteria > Gemmatimonadota > Gemmatimonadetes > Gemmatimonadales > Gemmatimonadaceae > UBA4720. The sequence goes on along the minus strand of DHJM01000044.1, from coordinate 4,834 downwards.
TGGAGACGCTGTGACTCCTGCGGTCCTGCGTAGACCTCGAACGAAAAGCTGCCATTGCGAACTTCTTCCACCACGCTTGCCGATGCACTTGTCGCGATCTTCGAAGTGCGTGTCCCGCCAGCCAGGGTCACCTCGCTGAACGGCGTACCATTGGGCAGCGCCAGAATTCCAAACACGAAGTACTTGTTTTTTATGGCCACCCAGTTGAGCGGCCCGGCTTCGAGCGTTTTTTCTCCGGGGTCCAGACTGCCGAAAAGCACGCTTCGAGCATGGTCTCGCTGTGGCTTGAAGCTGTAGGCTAAAGTCCGATGATCCCCAATTGTATCGGCCTCGGTTGGTTGTAATGTTTTCGGAAGCTCCGTAATCAGATACGCCCGGCCTTGTGCTCCCACAATTCGGCCCAGGACACGGATCGCATAGCTTGCAGCCGTGTCCTGGGAGACCGTATATGAGATCGAGACGTCGCGATTCTTTACCGATGCGTTGTAGGTAAGAGTCTCGTCTCCATTTGCGTTCCTGACTCGCGTGAGCGTAAACGGTGCCTGCGACAGATCCGTCGTATCCGTAGACGTAACGAGCTGATAGCTCAGAAGCGGCGAGCCGGGAATTCCGAGATCAACCAGACCGCCCTTGGTCGATCGATTCTTATAGTCTCGAGTCACAATCGACACCGGAGCCGCACCGATGTTGCTGAACCTGTAGATCGTTTTCGGCGTGGTGACTACCGTCGTTTCAGCAACGGGTTGCATCTGGGCATTGCCTGCTGTCGCCTTTGTTGCTCGACCCTGTGAACTCGCGGCTGCCGGAACTTGCGTCGCGGAAGACTGCGTGGCCAACGGCTGCGTTGAAGACGTAGCGGTTTTCAGCCCTGAGATCGAATCCTTCCCAATCGCGCTGTTCGAACGCAGCGGTTTGACCGGCGGAAACAAGAGCTGAGAAATCGCAATGACTACGAGCGAGAGAAAGAGAGCTAGAAAGAAACGCTTATCCATTCAGGGAACCGGGTCGTAACCGCCCGGCCGAAAGGGGTGGCATCGGAGAATTCGACTCACAGTGAGCCTCAATCCCCTTATCACTCCGTGTCGCTCGAAGGCTTCGAGTGCGTAGGCCGAACATGTTGGATAGTAACGGCAGCTGGCCGGCAATAGCGGTGAAATGATTAGCTGATAACCGCGAATCAGAACGATAAATATGGACCGCATCGCTAGCGCGACATTCGCGAAGCCCACTCACAGATCGCACCTAAATCGCCGGCAAGCTGTGCGAAGGTCGATTCATAAGCTGCAGGCTTCGCACGAATCAAAACGTCGATCCCTTGCAGCCCAGGCAGCAGTTCGATTCTTACGAGCTCACGCAGGCGACGCTTTACACGGTTCCGATCGACAATCTTGTGCCGGTGCTTCGGAACGACTACCCCAGCTCTCGGATGCAATAACAGGGAAGCAGATGCCCGGGCCTCCAGACGCTCGGTTTGCATTCGCTTCCCTGTACGCCTTACTGTTTCCAGATCGGTTTCGCTCGTCAGCCGGCGGCTGGGAGGAAATGCGAACGTTTTAGGCGCCAGCGTATTTGGTCGGCAGTTGGACAGTAAGCCGTTTGCGTCCCTTCTTGCGGCGGCGGCTAAGAACTTCACGTCCCCATCTGGTAGCCATCCGCAATCTGAAACCATGGGTGCGGATACGGCGCTTATTGCGGGGACGATAGGTGGGCTTGCCCATTACAATGCTCCAGAAACAAAAAAGAACAGGTGCAGTACAGAGTCGGTAAAACTATTCCAGCATTGAAGATAGTTCAAGGCAGGTGAAGGAGTTAACGTCCTGCTCGTTTGACTTTTCCACATAAACCGGGTAGGGTAGCGTGTCATGTCGCTCAGCCCCGCAGAAGTCTGGAAACGCCTCCTCGACCGCGCCCGTCAGGAGCTCCCCGATCAAACCTTCCAAGCGTGGCTCGAGCCTACGGAAGCTCTTTCCATCGAAGGCAGTACCATTTTTGTAGGGGCTCCCGATCAGTTCACGGCTGACTGGAACGACTCCAAACACTCTGAGCTACTATCGAGCTACGCTCCGATCGTCCTTGGCTATCCACTCAGCGTTGCGTTCCGAGTCAACGAAGAGCGAAAAAAGCGTTCTCAGATGGATTTTTTCGTCAGCCCGCCTCCCGTATCGGCCAAACCGCCATCAGCGCAGAATGGAACCAGTTCACCGCCACTAAGTGAACGGTATACGTTCGATCTTTTCGTAATTGGGAAGTCAAATGAGCTCGCCGCCGCGGCCGCACATGCGGTCAGTCAGGCACCTGGAAAGGTCTACAATCCACTCTTCATATATGGTGACACAGGCCTGGGAAAGACCCATCTGATGCAAGCGGTAGCACATGAAACACTTAAGCGCAGTCCGAAGACCCGGATCACATATGTGGGAACAGAGCAGTTCATGAACGAGTTAATCGGCTCCATCATGGACCGAACCGGACCTGAATTTCGCCGGCGATACAGAGAGACCGACCTGCTCCTTATCGACGACGTGCATTTCCTGAAAGGAAGAAAGGAAACGACCCAGGAAGAGTTCTTTCATACCTTCAACGCACTTTACGAAGCCGGGCGCCAAATTGTGCTCACGAGCGATCGGCCTCCATCAGAGATCGCGGGCCTTGAAGCACGGTTAATCAGCAGATTCCAGTGGGGAATGGTAGCTGATATTGGATTGCCTGATTTCGAGCACCGCGTCGCTATCCTGAAACAGAAGGCACAGCTCGACCGATTAGAACTCACGATACCGGACGATGTTGTTCACTTCATTGCGGAGCACGTTCGATCGAACGTGAGAGAGCTCGAAGGATCCATTATCAAGCTTCTCGCTTACGCTTCCCTCAAGCACAAGGACATTACGGTTGACGTCGCGCGAGAAGCTCTCCGAGACAAGCTTCGCGCGATTGAAGGGCTCGAGCAGGAAGGAAATACTTCCCTCACTGTCCTTGCGATTCAACAAGCTGTCGCCAAGGAATGGGGAGTCACGGTAGACGGGCTTCGCTCTAAAACGAGAACGAAAACACTTACCACACCACGGCAGATAGCCATGTACCTGGCGCGGCAGCTTCTCGCCACTCAGCTCGTCGAGATTGGAAATGCCTTTGGAGGACGTGACCACTCTACGGTGATTCACAGTCTCGAAAAAGTTCAACAAAGCATTCTCCATGATCCACAACTAAAATCCCGCATTAATCGAATTCGTACTATGCTCGAAACTATCAACTTCCGTCCCACCTCTCGTGTGGAAACCATCAAGGCTTCCTAGAGCTGATGTCGACAAGCTCTCACAACTCATATTACCCACATCCGACCACACATCACCCAGCATAGCGGAAATCCTGCTCCTACCATAAGTTAGACCCATTCGACGAAAGTCCACAAAACCTGCTACAGCTACTATTCTAAGTCTCTTATAAAAGACTACTTAGTACGCCACATGAATCTCCACAGGGGAAGGGATGCGCTTTACGATCTCTCGTGAAAAGCTTCAAGAAGGACTCGCTGCGGTGGCAGCAAGCATCCCGGCGAAAACAACGTTGCCAGTACTAGCCAATATTCTTCTGGAGACGACGGATAAAGGGATCAAGCTATCGGGGACGGATCTTGATATCGCTGTTAGCACTGAAGTAATGGCCGATGTAGAAACGGCAGGAGCTGTAACGGTCCCGGCGAAAAAACTAAGTGAAATTGCTCGGGAACTACCACCGGCTCCGGTCAAGATCGCCGCAGTTGGGGAACAACGAGTAACGCTCGATTGTGGACGCTCTCGGTTCAAATTGCTTGGACTCCCAAGAGATGAGTTTCCAACCTTTCCATCGGTGCGGTTTAACGAGAGCTGGAGAATCAGATCAGGTGATCTGCAGCAGCTGATTTCTCACACGTCGTTCGCGGTGTCTTCTGAAGAAAGCAGACCGATCTTAAACGGTGTTCTGTGGGAATTAAGGCCGGATAAAATGCGTATGGTAGCAACCAATGGCCATCGGTTGGCAAAGATGGAGATGCCGATTAATTCAGCCAATGCGCCAGCCAGTGATCTGATCGTTCCTCCGAAAGCGCTGGAACAGGTGAGAAGGCTCTTTCCTGCGGAAGAAGAGCTCGAGATTGCGCGTGGAGACAATCATATTGGTTTTAGATCGCCATTCACGGCGGTTTTTACCAGGCTTATCGAAGGACCGTATCCGAACTATGAACAGGTCATTCCGAAAGACAATGATCGAGTAGCAATTGCGGACAAACTTGCTCTTGCAAGCGCTCTGAAGAGAATGTCTGTAATCGCTTCCGATCAGACTCATCGGATCCGGCTTTCGTTCAACTCGGGTATGCTGAAATTCAGTGTGCAGACTCCGGATTTGGGCGAAGCCCAGGATGAACTTCCTATTCGCTACACCGGTGATCAGCTCGATATTGGTTTTAATGCCAGCTATCTCCTCGAGATTCTTCGCTATATCCCGACCGATGAGGTGCGGCTGACGTTCAAGGCGCCGGAACGTGCGGCAACAGTGGAGCCCGAAGGCTGGAAGGATCCTGCATCGTACATGTGCCTCGTGATGCCCCTTCGACTCGTCGACTAGCGCACAGCTACGAAGTCCTGCTTCGATGTTTGCTTAAAGCGATGGATCTTGCCTGACACCGTGATTGCCAAGTCGAGATCCTGTTCTGTGTTGAGCCGTACGATACGTCCGTCTCTCGGGCTCACATAATAAACTGCATTCCCAGTTCCCTTCGCATCGAGCGTCAGCGGATGCTGTTGCTGGGCTCCTTCCCCATGGGCCTGGATCGAATCAGTGCGTTGCACCACCAGCACCA
>DHJM01000088.1:0-4492 GCA_002404335.1 Gemmatimonadales bacterium UBA4720 | reverse complement strand
GGCGCGGTCTTGAGGAAGACACCGGTTCCGATGACGGTGAGGACGAGCGCGATCGCATCGCGGAGCGACAGCGCTCTCACGAGCTCTCTTGTCGCGGACGTCACTCCTGGTGATTCCGCGGCGGGTGAGGTCACTCGGGTGGGCGAACTACGTCGTGCGGGCCGGTGTTACGAATCCCGTAGGTGGGTCTCACGTACTCTTCAGTCGTCTCGATTCCTTCGGCCCTGTCGAGATCGCGATTCTCGCGCTCGATGTTGTCGCGCTCTTCCTTGTAGCGCCCGTACCATCTGCGCGTGACTTCGCCGGCGAGCTCGCGATTGCCGAGCCCGAAGGCAAGCGATATCGCGAACGCGATCGCGCCGAACAGAATCGCGAACGCAGTCGTGACGATCTCCGTGGCGACGCCCAGCTCCTGCAAAGCCATGAAGGCAGCGAGCAAAACGACGCCGCCCTTGCCGACGCGCGCCAGCGTCGGTCCGCCGTGGAGTCCTCCGGCCGACGCCATGATCAGACCGCCGACGAAGCTGCCGAGCACGATGCCGACGATCATGATCACGATCGCGGCGATGACGCTCGGGATGTAGCTCACCAGCTCGGAGAAGACGTTGGCAAGCGACTGGAGTCCCAGCGCGTTGGCGGCGACGAGCATCACCGCGAACATCACGAACCAGAAGACGAGACTCCCCGCGACGCGCGTCGGGTTGACGCGCGAGCCCGACCGCTCCACCGCCTCCATCACACCGCCCCGCTCGAGGATGGTGTTGAGATGGATCCGTTTCATCAAGCGGTCGGTTCCCTTTTCCAGCAGCCTCGCCAGGAGATAGCCGGCAAAGAGGATGACCAGCGCGCCGAAGAGCGCGGGCACGTAGCGATAGAGCTGCTCGAAGCTGCCCTGCATTCTGTCGCTGAAGGTGAGTGTCGTCGTGGTGTCCACTAGAACCTCACATTGAGTAGGGAATGATTCCCTGGAGAGCGGGCGGCCAGGAGCGCGATGCTCGCAGGGTTGAAAGTTACATGAAACCGCGGAGGTCCGGCGTCGGAGGACGGGTCCAGATAGTGCTCCGTAATGATAGTCCCGGTGAGGCCACCGACCGCCGCGAGCCCGAGGACGAAATGCGGATCCGGATTGTCGGTATTGAAGAGCGTCGCGACACCGGCCCCCATCAGTCCGCCAGCCACGGTGCCGAGGACAACGCGTCCTCCGTCGGTCCGGCTGTGATCATAGCGCTGAACCAGGAACCTGTCGCCAGCGATGATCCCCAGAACTCCGCCTGTCGTCACCGTCGCGGCGACCGCGCGCCCACTGCTCTTCTCGCCCAGAAATGCGCTGGTCGTCGCCGCGCCGAGGAGCGCAGTGCCCCACAGTGTCTGAATGTCACCGGGGGTGACGCGATAACGCGCGTTGCGCGGATAGAGCAGGCCGAGCGGATAGCCGACGATGCCCGAGGCAAGAATCATCGCCACCTCGGTGCGATTCGAGAGCGCGCGCGTGCAGGTCTCCACAAACGAGACAGGGTCGAAGGTGCACGTCTCCTTTCCTCTTATTGCCTCTGTCGTTCCCCAGCCGATGAGCGCGCCCATGTCGGAGCCGAACGCGGATCCGACGGCGTCGGCTTCGGTCATGTTGCGGGCGGTGCTCAACCCCAAGGCCGCCCCCGCCAGTCCTCCGACGAATGCGCCGGCAGACTGGGTCCGATTGCCCTGATCGAACACGTACATGGTCGCCCAGCCGGCGAGTGCTCCGTTGTGCCCCATGTTGAAGGCCAGGTCGCTCTGCGCCCGCGAGATGAATGTTCTCCGCGAGATCTCCGATGCGGCGAAGAAGCTTCCGCCCGCCACGACCAGATATCCGGCGGTAGCTCCAGCACCGTTGTTGGCGATGGCTCCCGCGAACGTGGGTCCGTATGCCAGGAGGCCGAGAATCGTCTGGTTCTTGACGAAAGCATTGCGGGCATCGTTCCGCGCGGTGATCACGTCGCGCGGCAGTCGTGAAACGATCGCGCGAATCGCGTCGCGATCTACCGACGTAATCGCGTAGCGCTCGATGACCCCCGATCGGCGCCCCACCGTGAGCACGTAACTCGAGTCGTTGACGGTGTACAGTCGGGCTTCGGTGAAGTCTCCCGAGACGGGCCACCATGGAGCGCGCAACGCGGCGCGCTCGGCGATGTACGGCGTCATGACGACCACCTGGCCGGCGCTGTCGAAGGGAACCGGTCGCTCGATGACCTGGGCGCGAAGATCAACGGCGGCGAAACACAGCAGCGCGCCCATTGTTGCGAGGCGTCGGAATGACATCATTTGAAGTTTGGGTAGAGCGGGGTTCGCGCTCGAGTCTCGTGACACTCGAATGGGACCGGAATACCCCGCAAATGTACCGGTGCGCGCCTTATTTCGCCCCTTTTAAGTTCGGGTTCCGCGGTGTACGTCGAAGATCGCGCTGCGGCGGCATTTACCGCAGATCAGCCAGTCTCGCTGGCGCGCATAACCCAGGCCGAATGACCCGCCGCCGATCTCGCGCCGCGACATTGCGACACTGCAGCGGGGACAGAGGGGCATTTTCCCGGATGTAAACTCGTCGCGGATCTGTTGCAGCTCGCTCGCGCTGTACTGCGCGAGGCCTTTGTCAGGTGACTGATCGCCGCCCGCCCGTGTGCGTTTCGCGGGATCATCGTCCACCATCAGTCAGGAATCCGCACGACGATCTTGCCGAACTGCTGGCCGCTCTGGAGCCGCTCGAATGCCTGTCTTCCCTGCGAGATGTCGAACACCGAATCGACGAGCGGCATCAAGTGGCCCGCGTGAAATTCGCTGGTGACGGCGTCGAATTCGGCGTCGTTCCCCATCGTCGAGCCCATGATATCCCACTGATTCCAGAAGAGCCGTCGAACATCCATCTGGACGATCGGGCCCGAGGTTGCGCCGCACGTCACCAGTCGGCCGCGCCTCGCGAGCGCGCCGAGTGACTGCGCCCAGGTAGCTTCGCCGACGGTGTCGAACACGACATCCACTCCGCGCTTGTTCGTGCGCGCCCTGATCTCCTTTCCCACGTCCGTTGTCGCGTAGTTGATCACATGCTCCGCGCCCAGTCCACGCGCCAGCGCCAGCTTCTCGTCGCTGTGGGATGTGACCCACGGCGTCGCGCCAATTGTGCGCACGATCTCGAGCGCGGCCAGCGCGACTCCGCCGCCGATTCCCCAGATCAGAACGTTGTCGGTTTTCCTGACGCGGGCGCGTGTCACGACCATTCGCCACGCGGTAAGGGTGGACAGCGTGAACGCAGCGGCCTGCTCGACCGGCCTGTCTTTCGGAATGCCGCGCGCGTTGTGCGCCGGAATCACGATGTATTCCGCCAGCGTTCCGGGCGCGTGCTCTCCGAGCAGCTTGAAGTGGACGCAGAGCGAATGCTCGCCGGCCTGGCAAAACTCGCAGGTATGGTCGCTCAGGCCCGGGTTGACGATGACGGTGTCGCCGACCTTGAGCTGGTTATCAGAGGTTCCTCTAAGGTCGCCGATGGCGTCCACGACTCCCGTGGCGTCGGCCCCGAGGATCCAGGGCGGGGTGATCTTGACCCCCGGCATTCCGGCGACGACGAACAGGTCCAGATGGTTGAGCGCCGCCGCTCTGACGCGGACGCGGATCTCGCCGAGCTTGGGCTCCGGCTTCGGCAGATCGGTGCGGTACTCGATCTGGTCGAGCCCGCCGTGCGCCGAGATGGTGAGTCCTCGCACGCGATTATCGGAGCGTTATATTCAGTCGCATCACACGTTCTGTGCGCATCACATAAGTGTTAGTGAATTGATACGTACTGTGCGCATCACCTACATCTCAAAAAGAGTCATACGTTCCGTAGGCTGAGCGACACGCATGACGAAGATACCGACTTTGATTTCCATCCGCCCGGATCAGACTGAATGCTCCCCATAAAAGTTCCCCCTCTAGGCGAGTCGATCGTCGAAGCCACCGTGTCCCGGTGGGTCAAGAAGGAGGGTGACGTCGTTGCCGCCGGCGATACGCTTGTCGATCTCGAGACCGACAAGATCACCGTAGAAGTTCCGGCACTCAAACCCGGTGTTCTCGCCAAGCGGTTGAAGAACGAGGGTGAAGTCGTGCACGTGGACGACGTGCTCGGCGAGCTCGATGAGACAGCGGTCGGGGCCGCGATTGGAGCGACGCAAGCTGCAGCTCCCGCGGCGAAGGCTACGGCACCTGCTCCGACGCCTGCGGCGCCACCCGCGCCGTCGCGTGCGGCTGCGGTTCCCGCTGCGGCTCAGTCCGGAACGACCAAGTCGTCGCCCGCGGCACGTCGAATTGCTGACGAGCGCGGAATCGACATCGCGGCGATTGCCGGAACCGGGCGCGGTGGCGTCGTGTCGAAACCGGATGTGCTGGCAGCACCGACCGGTACTGAGCGTGCGCCTGTGGCCGCGCGGGGCTCGACCGCTTCCACGGGTTCACCGCCGCGTGGCGGAAATGGCGCGGCGCCGGGCGA
>DHJM01000124.1:6669-8753 GCA_002404335.1 Gemmatimonadales bacterium UBA4720 | reverse complement strand
GACCCCTGACTGCGGCTTCTCCCAAGGTCCGAGCGAGCTCTGGCGCTTCCCCAAAGCCTTCATAGGTTCGGCCCCATCTTTCATCGCGCGGAACCGTGACGCAGGGAGCAAACGCCCAATTGACGCCGGTGGCGCGCACTTCTTCCGACGTCACCCGCGCGGCGCTTTCAACCAGCTTCGGATTGCGCGTGCAGCCCAGACCAATGTTGTGCGGGAAGAGCACGGCGCCCAGGACGTTGTTATGACCGTGCACAGCATCTGCACCGTAGAGCAGGGGAATGCGGAGACGGGTCTTGAGTGCATGCTCCTGATAGCCATCGACCATTATCAGTCCAGGCCGCGAGGCTGTTGCCCGCCTTGGGGTCCGAGTTTCCGCCGCTCAAGAGTGAGCCGAGGAAATATTTTTGAATGTCATTGACATCTTTCAGCGCGTCCTGCTCGGCCTGGGTCATCTGCCCGATCTTCTCTTCCAGCGTCATCTTGGCGAGCAGCTCTCGCACTTTCCCATCGAAAGAAGAGAGTGGTCTCGGACCAGCAGGATACCCCATTGCGGTTCTCGTCCCGATACCCAGAGCTTCAAGGATCGTTGGCGCGAACACGGTGGCGCCGGCAGCCAGGGCCGAGGACTCGATGAATTGTCGGCGATTAATCTGCTTCGTCATAAGTTTTTCAACTCCTTATTCAGCGGTCCTTGATCTGGGACAAGCGAGAGAAGCGACTTCACGAGAGCCAGACTTATTGGATCCCTCCCGTTACTGCAATCCGTACACGACGACCCGGTTGGTGAAAGTCGGTAGGTACACGTGTCCGTTGGCGATCGTCGGAGCGGCGAATTTCGCGTAATAGCCACTTGCGTCGCGGGGCTTCTGTTGATTGTTCCAAAGCTCCTTGCTTATGTCATTCGCGTCGAACGCTCTCAGTATCCCAGGGCTTACGGTATGTTCCGCATCACCGCTGGATGCGTATGACGCCCAGAGAATGCCGGTGCCATCCTGGGAGCTGTTGGACGAAACCGACAAGACCGCCCCGCTTTGCCCGGTCGGTCCCGCCGCGCTCGACACAACCTGGTCCGGTGGGCTCAGCAAGTTGCTGGCGCGGTCGAACGGGATGGCACGCAACGGATCATTCTCGGACCATACGTAGACGAATTCCTTCGAGCTCCCTTTGTAGTAGGCAGCCTGACAATGCATGTTGGCATTGCTGCTCAGCGGAACTACTTGCTGCACCTGGTTGGAAGATGGCAGGTAGCCGCCCATGGCATCCTTGTTCAGCAGATACAGATTCCCGTCCTTGCCCCCGGTCAGGTAAAGGCCTGAATTGGGAATCAGGAACGCACCCATCCCTCCGTAATCCAGGTCATTGTCGTTGAGGAACTGGTAATTGTAGGGCGTGAAGTAACTCACCACCTGCAGAGTCGAACCGGTCGGCGTGAGTTTGAGGGCGCTTGAGCCGCGATTGGTTGGGTTCGTCTGATCACCAGCGTCCCCCACGGTGCCGTTGCCCGTCACCACGTACAGGTTGCCTGCGGCATCCGCGGCCATACCGGTCCCGCTTTCCCACATGCCCCCCGCGTATCCGTTGGGCGTGGCATTGTAGACGACCCGTTGCCCCAGCGTCGCGGCGTCGTATCCCAGTATCCATCCATGATACGGGCCCCAATCGCAGTGGGATGAAAAAGTCACGTACACGATGCCGTTGAGCAGCGTCAATCCCTGACGCTGGTTCTGGCGCTGTGCATCGAAAGTGATGACGCCGTTGACGCTTCCGTCGCCATTTCCGCTCGAGGTGGCGGTAATTTGCGTCGGGCTGCCGCCGATCTCATTCCCATCGACGATGTTCACGGCATGCAGGAACTGAACGAACGTGCTGCCCGTGGTGCTGCGGGCAACGAAATAAAGCGTCCCCGTCCCAGCATCGATCACTGGGGTACCGACGATCCCGATGTTGCCGCTGAAATCCTGGTACGAGCCACGACACGCCCCTGTCATGTCGTTGTTTCGCGGCGGCCGCATGCCCGGCGCGGTGAAGTTCTTTTGCCAGTATAGTGTGCCGTCATCTCCGTCAAACGCATAAAGCGTGTTGTT
>DHJM01000124.1:5749-6522 GCA_002404335.1 Gemmatimonadales bacterium UBA4720 | reverse complement strand
AGCACTGACACAGACTGCGGATTCGGCTTCGGTTTTGTCACACTGGCGGGCGCGGAACTGTCCCTGCAGGTGGTGAGCAACAGAAAAACGAACGACAGAGGCAGCTTGCGTCGTGTCATGAGCGATCCGCAGCGGGTTCATTGTGGAACTCGAATGTCTATCGCCCGCAGAGTCTGGCATCGGCGCGCCGAGGGTACGCTGCGATCGTGTGCCCGAAGAATTGACACCACAGCGGCGTGGGGAGCAAGCACGCGATCACGCGGATCGCGTGCAGTGGCGGCACTCGGCTTGCCCAGATGTGCGACGAAGGTCGTGCGCATCGAAAAAAGGCTCGCCGGAATTCAGAGACAGAGTTGTCACACTATGGTCACACAGAACGACAACGGGCGATTCCCGACTGGAAGCGCCCGTTGTCGTAAGCAGTTGCGTTGCCGAGTCTTAAAACAACTCCCGAGGAGGGACTCGAACCCCCGACCCGGTGATTAACAGTCACCTGCTCTACCACCTGAGCTACTCGGGATAAGCTACGCAAGCTAGCAACCTGGAGCGCTCGAATCAACCGATCCACGCGAGTGCTCGCTGAGTAATCCTGCCGTAACCAGCATCCGCTAACTTGCATCCATGCGATCAAAACGAAACGGCACCCAGCGTCAGACCGCGCTCGTCACCGGCGGCTCCGGCGGCATCGGACTGGAGATCGCCAAGGTTCTCGCCCGCAAGGGATTCGATCTCGTGCTCGTGGCGCGCAAGCGCGATACGCTCGAGGCGGCTGC
>DHJM01000124.1:3420-5739 GCA_002404335.1 Gemmatimonadales bacterium UBA4720 | reverse complement strand
CATCTCACCAAGCTGTTTCTGCCGGCGATGATAAAGCGCAAGTCGGGTCGAGTGCTCAACGTTGCGTCCACTGCCGCGTTTCAGCCCGGACCGCTGATGGCCGTTTACTACGCCACGAAGGCGTACGTGCTCAGCTTTTCCCAGGCGCTGGCCGAGGAGCTGCGCAACAGCGGAGTCACCGTGACGGCGCTCTGCCCAGGCGCCACTGCCACCGATTTCGCCGCCACGGCCGGCGTCGGTAACTCGAAACTGTTCACGGCGTTCGGGATCGCGCACCCCGACGATGTGGCCGAGTTTGGAGTCGCCGCGATGATGCACGGCCGGCGCGTCGCCATCCCTGGCATCAAGAACAAGATTGTCGCTCAGGCCAACCGATTCGCGCCGCGCGCGGTCTCGGCCAAGCTCGCGCGCATTGCGCAGGAATCCCGCTAGCACGTCTCGCTGTGCCCCAGCCACATCAGCAGCGAAGCTTCATGACGGACACTGTGCGGCACAATGAACACGGTGATTCATGGTCAGAGCGAGATCATCGACGACTTTTTCCCGATAATAGGGAGCAATAATGAGCGCTCAAAAAATTGGCGGTAGAACGAAGATTGTTGTATTCACCGCCCTGGCGATTTCCGCATGCTCACGCGGCGACTCCGAGACGGCGTTTGCCAGCTCTTCGACGGCGCAAGCCACTTCAGCAGTGGGGGATGCCTCAGCCTCGGCAGCAGCAAAGGACGCGGCACTTCGGCTGGTTCTGGCGTCCACCGGAAACGCCGCGCGCTACCGCGTTCGGGAACGTCTCGTCGGCCACGACTTGCCGAACGACGCAATCGGCGAGACAAAGAGCCTGACTGGCGTTATCGCCATCGACTCCGCTGGGAAGGTCATTCGCGATGCGTCGAAGTTTACTGTTGATGCCGGAAGCTTTGTGAGTGACAAGGACCGTCGCGACGGCTTCGTGCGCGGTCGGCTGCTCGAGGCGGACCAGTATCCGTCCATTACGCTCGTTCCAACCGAGGTGCGCGGTGTAAGTCTGCCGCTTCCAAAATCAGGGACGGTTCCGATCGAGATGAGCGCTGACCTCACGGTGCGCGGAATTACGCGTGCCACTATCTGGAAGGGCAGCGCCCATTTCACGGATGGTGGAGTCGCCGGTTCCGCAGCCACCGCGTTCACATTCAGCGACATTCAGCTCGAGCAGCCACGGGTGCCCGTGCTCCTGAGCGTCGCGGACACGATCCGGCTGGAACTGAACTTCAATCTCGTGCCGCAGCCGCGCCGCTAGAGCGCGAGCTGGGCTGACATCGACACGATGTCCGCTTGACTGGCGTCGATCTGGGGCGAGATGTCGTGATGCTGCGGACGCCGCTCCAGCAGCGGCGCCAGCCAGCGTCCGGTGTGCGAGTCCTCGACCTTCGCCACATCTTCCGGACGACCCATTGCGACGACCTTGCCCCCGGCGATGCCGCCTTCCGGGCCGAGATCGATAATCCAGTCGGCGAGCTTGATCACGTCGAGGTTGTGCTCGATGAGTACTAGCGTATGTCCCTGTTCCATAAGTCGATCGAAAACCTTCGCCAGCTTTCTGATGTCCTCCAGATGGAGGCCGGTCGTCGGCTCGTCCATCACGTACATCTTCTTCCCGGATTTCTTTCCCGCCAGCGCCAGCTCGCGCGCGATCTTTATGCGCTGCGCTTCTCCTCCCGACAAGGTCGTCGCCGGCTGTCCAAGCCGAACGTAGCCGAGTCCGACCTGCTGCAGCTGCCACAGCGCCTGCCCGAGCTTTTCCTCACGCGGGAAGAACCTGATCGCCTGATCGACGGTCATGTTGAGCACTTCGTGGATGTTTTTTCCGCGAACGGTGACATCCAGAACTTCGGGCTTGTAACGCTTGCTGCCGCAGTCCTCGCAAGGCACGTAGACGTCGGCCATGAACACCATCTCGACCTCGAGTGCTCCCGCGCCCTCGCAGGCCTCGCACCGTCCTCCCTCGACGTTGAAGCTGAACGTGCCGGGAGTGTACTCGCGCTGGCGGGCCAGTGGAGTGTCGGCGAATATGCCGCGGATCTCGTCGAAGGCCTTCACGTAAGTGACAGGGTTCGAGCGCGGCGATTTCCCGATCGGGCTCTGGTCGATCATCACGACGTTCTCGAGCGCATCGAACCCCGTGATGGTCTCGTACTCGCCGACCTTTTCGCCGAGGTGGAGCTTGGCGGAGTGCTCACCGACGAGATGTGTCTCGAGCGCACGGTACAGCACATCGTGCACGAGGGTGCTCTTGCCCGAGCCCGAGACTCCCGTCACCACGGTCAAGGCGCCAAGCGGAAT
>DHJM01000124.1:493-3252 GCA_002404335.1 Gemmatimonadales bacterium UBA4720 | reverse complement strand
GGCCCCGCAAAAACGATCTGACCTCCCGCTTCGCCGCTGCCGGGTCCGAGCTCCACCATGTAGTCGGCCATCTCGATCGCGGCCAGATCGTGCTCCACGACGAGGACGCTGTTGCCCGCATCCCGCAGCCGCTGCAACAGCTTGAGCAGCCTGTCCATGTCGCGCGCGTGCAGACCGATGGACGGCTCGTCGAGAACGTACAGCGTGTCGACGAGCTGCGAGCCCAGCGAATTGGCGAGACCGATACGCTGCGCCTCTCCGCCCGACAGAGTGCGCGTAGCGCGATTCATCGAGAGGTACGCGAGTCCGACGTCGTTCAGAAAAGTGACGCGGTCACGCGCCTCCTTGAGGATCATCTCGGCCACGCTGCGCTCGAATTCGGAAAGCGCCAGCTCGTTTAGCCAGGTCGAGAGCTGGTCGACGGGCAGGTCCGCAACCTGGGCGATGTTGAGGCCACCGACCCGCACATTGAGGGCTTCGGGCTGAAGCTTCGTCCCGTGGCAGAGCGGACACTCCTGCGCTGTCTGATACTGTCGGAGGAAAACGCGGATGTACTGCTTGTATCGCTTCTCCTCGAGATCACGCAGGAAGGGAAAGATTCCCTTGTAGCCGCGCGTCTTCGAATGAAGAAGCAGCTCTCGCTGCGCGGCGGTGAGCTGATCCCACGGCTTGTCCATCGGGATGCGCTCGCGACCCGCGAACTCCGCCAGCGCCCGCCGTTTGTTGTCGTACCGCGGCTTGGTCCACGGGTCTATCGCTCCGTCGCGCAGAGAGCGGGAAGGGTGGGGGACCACCAGCGACTCGTCGTACTCGAGAATCGCCCCGAATCCGTTGCACTGCGTGCATGCGCCGCGCGGATTGTTGAACGAGAAAAGCTGCGGCGTGGGGGTAGGCGCAAGCGTGCCGTCGTTCGCGCACTGGAACCGCTCCGTGAAGCGCAGCTTGCTCACCGTCAATCCGTCGATGGGCGACACGATCGAATCCGTGAACAGGATTACGCAGTCTCCCTCGCCCTCGGCAAACGCGGTTCCGACGGCGTCGCTCAAGCGTCCGGCGCTTTCCGGCGAGACCGCCAGCCGGTCAACTACTACGAGGAGCTCCTTCGCGCGCGTGAGGTCGCGCTTGGATTCGGCGAGCTCGTCGAGGTGCATTACGGCTCCGTCGATGGCGACGCGCAGAAATCCCTGCGCGCGGAGGTTCTCGATCACCACGTCGTGCGTGACTTTGCTGGAAAGTCGCAGGGGAAACGTGACATAGAAGCGGTTGCCACCCGGCAGGGAGAGAACCGCGTCGGTTACCGACTGCACTGTGTCCGGCTTTATCTCCCTTCCACATTTCGGGCAGAATGTGTGTCCCACGCGCGCCCATAGCAGACGGAGATAGTCGTAGACCTCGGTCGCCGTGCCGACGGTGGAGCGGGAGGTCTTGGTGGGATTCCTCTGCTCGATCGCCACAGCCGGGGACAGTCCTTCGATGGAATCGACGTCCGGCTTCTCCATCCGCTCGAGGAATTGCCGAGCGTAAGACGAAAGCGACTCGACGTAGCGACGCTGACCCTCGGCGTAGATGGTATCGAACGCCAGCGACGACTTTCCCGACCCCGACGGGCCGGTCACGACGGTGACGGTACGCCTCGGAATCTCGAGGTCGAAGCCCTTGAGGTTATGCTGCCGGGCGCCGCGGATGACGATACTGTCTTTCACAGCCGAAATCTAAGCGCGGCCCCGAAGATTTGCCGAATTGGCCCGCGCTGTCGAGGGCAGATCAGCTCGGCTATAACCGCCTGACGAGTCGACCGAGCAGGAGGAGGACTATGGCGCCGACGGTGGCGATGCCGATCGAGCGGAAATCAAACTCTCCGGCCATCACGGTGCCCCACCCGAAGAATCGAGTTCCAAGCCAGCCACCGATGAAGGCGCCGACGATTCCGAGGAGGATGGTAATGATGCACCCGGAAGGGTCCCGCCCTGGCACCAGAAACTTGGCGAGTGTTCCGGCGACAAGGCCGAGAACGATCCAATAGAGCCAGAGCGGCAAACCCTTTACCTGCGAGAAGCGACTGCTGTGTTAAGGAACGCGCGGCGCGCCGCGGCCCCTCGTCGCCATGCGGTAGATCCACAGCAGGATGAGCGCGCCGATGACCGCGAGAATGATGCTCTGGATGGAGAATCCATTTAGAGCGGTTCCAGTCAGCATGTTTCCGAGAAAGCCACCGATGAACGCACCCACGATTCCGATAATGATGGTAACGATGATGCCGCCGGGATCGTTGCCCGGCATGATGGCCTTGGCGATCGCACCCGCGATCAGACCAAGAACGATCCATGCGAGAATTCCCATCTTCCCTCCAGTACGGGTTAAACGTCGACCGATAAGATGGATCATCGGCGCCTGTGAAAAGTGCAACCCGCGTACCATGGCTGAACCGAGTGCCGTGGCGTCGCACCTGCAACCCGGCTAGGATACGGCTGAATGACTGCTCCCGCAACTCAGACGCACGAAGACGACATCCTCGGCAAGGCGTACGACAGCAAGCTGATGCGTCGCCTGCTCGTCTACACCCGCCCGTACCGCGCCCTGATGTACGGCGCATTCGCGCTTCTCTGCGTCGAGGGCGGGGTCCAGGTCGTGGGGCCGCTGCTGACCAGGCGGGTGATCGACGTCGCAGTGCCCGCCCGCGACATGCACATCGTGGCCACCTGTACCGCGTTCCTGCTCCTCGCACTGGTGGCCGAATTCGTCACATCGTACGGCCAGAC
>DHJM01000124.1:0-365 GCA_002404335.1 Gemmatimonadales bacterium UBA4720 | reverse complement strand
TCGTTCTTCGACCGGAATCCGGCGGGCCGGTTGATCACGCGCGTGACGTCAGACGTCGAGACGTTGAATGAGCTCTTCACCTCTGGCGTCGTCTCCGGCCTGGGAGATCTCTTCACGCTGGTAGCGATCAGCGTCGCCATGCTGATCATGGATTGGCGCCTGGCGCTGGCCTCGTTTGCCGTCATTCCATTCGTGGTCATGGTATCGGGACTGTTTCGAAAGGGAGTGCGCGATACTTATCGCGACATCCGGGTGCGCCTCGCCCGCATCAACTCGTTTCTCCAGGAGAGACTGACGGGAATGCGAATCGTGCAGCTGTTCGGACAGGAGAAGCGGGAAGCGCAGCGCTTCGACGAGCTGAATCG
>DHJM01000062.1:6445-6697 GCA_002404335.1 Gemmatimonadales bacterium UBA4720 | reverse complement strand
ACCACTTCGGTGGCAACGTCGAGGGAATCGTAGCCGGTGAACTCGAGTCTCGCTCAGCAACATATCGCTGATGGTTCCCTGACCCGCGCTCCGCGTCGCAGTCGACCCAGCCTCCGCGGTCGACCCAGCCTCCGCGCTCGTCCCAACGATCCAGCTCGCACCCAACGCATCGGCTTCCACACCGACTTTTTTGGAGCGTCGCTCTTCCTGGGATTGTGTCCGCTGTCCCTGTAGCGCCGCCTCGAATCCCGC
>DHJM01000062.1:5596-6188 GCA_002404335.1 Gemmatimonadales bacterium UBA4720 | reverse complement strand
TCGAAGCGGCGCATCCCGCCCTCGATCGTCGAGAGGAAGCGCTCCTCTTCCGCGCGGGTGGTATCTATGATGTGCTGCGCGCGGTTGCGCAGCTCGGGATAGACATCGCCCATCTGGTCGATGACGACGCGCACGACTTCCACCAGCGTCGGCTGCCGGCGACCGAGCAGCCACGCGTGGCGCACGCCGCGGCGGAGGATTCTGCGCAGGACGTAGCCCCGCCCCTCGTTCGAGGGAAACACTCCGTCGCCGAGGAGGAATGCCACCGCGCGACTATGATCCGCGATGACGCGGAATGATGCGCCGGCTTCCCCACGATCGTACTTCTGCTTGATGGTCTTCTCGACCGCCTTGATGAGCGACTGAAAGAGATCGGCGTGGAAATTGTTCGATTCGCCCTGCATGATCGCGGCGATGCGCTCGAGGCCGGCCCCGGTATCAACCGACGGCTTGGGGAGTGGCACCAGCGTTCCATCGGGCTGCCGATCGAACTGCATGAAGACGAGGTTCCAGAACTCGAGGAACCTGCCCGCCTCTGCTCCCTCGACGAACGCATCCTTCGAGAATTCCTTCCGCTTGATCTCGGTCCACT
>DHJM01000062.1:4849-5452 GCA_002404335.1 Gemmatimonadales bacterium UBA4720 | reverse complement strand
GTGTCCGCCATCTGCCAGAAGTTGTCGTGCGCGCCGAGTCCGTAGATGCGGGAGTCCGGAAGGCCGGCGATCTCGCGCCAGAGAGCGCGCGCCTCGTCATCCTCTTCGTAAACCGTCACACGGATGTGCTTCGGATCGAGCTTCAGCTCTTTCGTTACGAACTCCCAGGCGAAGCGGATTGCATCCTTCTTGAAGTAGTCGCCGAAGGAGAAATTCCCGAGCATCTCGAAGAACGTGTGATGCCGCGCGGTGTGCCCGACCTGCTCCAGGTCGTTGTGCTTTCCACCGGCGCGCACGCACTTCTGCACGGTCGTGGCGCGGCGCGAGCCTCCGGGCGGCTGTTCCTGCCCGAGAAACACCTTCTTGAACTGCACCATCCCCGCGTTGGTGAACATGAGCGTCGGATCGTCGCCCGGCACTACTGGCGAACTCGCATGGACGACATGCCCGTTGCGTTCAAAGTACTCGGTGAATTTCTTGCGGATTTCGGCGGCCGTCATGCTCGTAAATATACGCGTTGCCTTTGTCGCGCTTCGACTTGCATCTCTGTATGGGGTCGGCGAGGGTGTCCTCTTCGGGAGCTCTCGCCTTCAGCGTCGCCTT
>DHJM01000062.1:3961-4757 GCA_002404335.1 Gemmatimonadales bacterium UBA4720 | reverse complement strand
CCCTCGCCTCCCTACACAGCGTCGCAACAGACCGCGCGTCGAAGGCGATTCGCGCCTGTGTCTCTCTCACGGACCCGCCGAGCTTCGCTCGGCGCGCTCCCGCGCCGCGATCTCGGAGTGACGGAGGCGCGACGCCGAACGCCTGACCAACACGGCATTCCATGGGAAGGCGGAGGGGGTCCTCGTAGGCGACAACCCACGAGCGACAGAGAGATCGGTACAACCCCACCATGCGCGACACAACGGAGACCCGCACGACAGGTCGGTGGCGCCACGAGCGAGAGCCTGGAGCCGAAGAGGATCCCCTCCGACGCACCGACGAAGATGCAGCTCTAGGCTAGACGCGAGACGACGGCGTGCGCGAGTTCGCTGCGTGCGGGAGCGTGACGGTGACGCTCGCGCCCCGTGGAAAGCTATGGTGCCGAAATGCGCTCTTGCTCGCCCTTGGCCGAGGAGTTTAGAGTATGGGAATGGCCGCCGCAACGCCGAAGGAATGGACGTACGAGATGCTCGAAACGCTTCCCGACGATGGGAATCGATACGAGGTCATCGACGGCGAATTGTTCGTGACCGCAGCGCCTGCCTGGAGCCACCAGGGTGTCCTGTGGAAGCTCTGCGTGATCTTCGACGCCTACCTCACCCAATACCCGTTTTGGCACGGTTTGTTTGCTCCGGCTGATGTTGTATTCGATGCCCGAAATGTGGTAGAGCCGGATCTCTTCGTCGTTCCTCTGATCGATGGCAAGGTTCCTCTGACGCTGCAGGAGGCGGGGTCCTTGCTGCTCGCCGTCGAAGT
>DHJM01000062.1:3610-3843 GCA_002404335.1 Gemmatimonadales bacterium UBA4720 | reverse complement strand
GGTTCCCGAGTATTGGATCGTGGACCCGATGGGAAGACTCGTCGAGCGGTGGCGGCCGGCAGACGAGCGGCCAGAGATTCTGACGGGCTCTATCGAATGGCAGCCGTCCTCAGTGCATCCTCCACTCAGAATTGATCTGGAAGATTTTTTTGCGAAGGTGCACGGCGAGTCGGCCTGAACGACGGCCCGCCCGAGACTCGTCCGTGTGGAGCTTGCATCTCTGTATGGGGGTC
>DHJM01000062.1:2377-3420 GCA_002404335.1 Gemmatimonadales bacterium UBA4720 | reverse complement strand
TCAACAGCACGCGCGTCGAAGGCGATCCGCGCCCGCTGACTCTCTCACGGGGACGCCGAGCTTCGCTCGGTGCGCTCCCGCGCCGCGATCTCGGGGTGACGGAGGCGCGGCGCCGAGCACATGACAACGCCGAGTACCCCATGGGAAGGCGGAGGGGGTCCTCGTAGGCGACAACCCACGAGCGACAGAGAGATCCGGTACGACCCCGCAAAGCGCAGTACAACACGGCCACGCACGACAGGTCGGTGCCGCCACGAGCGAGAGCCTGGAGCCGAAGAGGATCCCCTCCGACGCACCAGCAAAGATGCAGCTCTAGGCTAACCGCGAGACCACGGATTTGATCTCGTCCAGATCGTACCCGCGCCGCGCGAGGAAAGCGAAGAGGCGGCGGCGGAGCACAACGGGATCGAGATCGCCGAGCTGCGCGAGCCTTTTCCGCGCCACCCGCTCCATGAGCGCGGCGGGATCGATCTCGTCCTGCTCGACCACATTGGCGATGGCGGTTGTCGCGACATCGCCCTTGATGCCCTTGCGATAGAGATCCTGCGTGAGACGCCGCTTCGACGCGCCCGTGCTCACCATCTTCGAGCGCGCGTACTGCTCGGCGAATTTCGCGTCGTTCAGAAGCCCGTTATCGAGAAGGCGGCGGATCACGTCATCCGTGTCCGCCGCCGGGTATTCCTTCTGAATCAGTTTTCGGCGCAGCGCGATCGAGGCGTACGGACGCGTCGCCAACAAGCTAAGCGCATAGTTGTATGCGGATGGGCGAAGCCGCCTCAATCCGCCAGCTCGACCTCGACCTCGTCGACCGGAGGCTTGATGCCGAGGACGGTCTTCACCTTCTCCTCGACTTCGGCGAGCAGCGCGGGATTGTCCTTGAGGTACATCTTCGCATTCTCACGACCCTGACCAATTCGCTGCGCGCCGTAGCTGTACCACGCGCCGGACTTGTCGATGATTCCCGACTCGGCCGCGATGTCGAGCACGAGCGACGCGTGGCTGATGCCCTCCGAGTACATAATGTCGAACTCGGCCTGCTTGAA
>DHJM01000062.1:1477-2258 GCA_002404335.1 Gemmatimonadales bacterium UBA4720 | reverse complement strand
GGGTTGCCGAACATCACGCCGATCTTCTCGCGGAGCTGGTTGATGAAGATGACGGAGGTCCTGGAGCGCGCGATCGCGCCGGTGAGCTTGCGCAGCGCCTGGCTCATGAGGCGCGCCTGGAGACCCATGTGCGAGTCACCCATGTCGCCCTCGATCTCGGCCTTCGGCACGAGTGCCGCGACCGAGTCGATCACGACGACATCGACAGCGCCCGAGCGGACGAGGATCTCGCAGATCTCCATCGCCTGCTCACCGGTGTCGGGCTGCGAGACGAGGAGGTTCTCGACATCGACGCCGAGCTTGATCGCGTAGTCGGTGTCGAGCGCGTGCTCGGCGTCGATGTAGGCGGCGGTTCCGCCCGCCTTCTGCGCGTTGGCAACGACGTGGAGGCAGAGCGTGGTCTTGCCGCTCGACTCCGGACCGTAGATCTCGGTCACGCGGCCACGCGGGATTCCACCGACGCCGATGGCGGCGTCGAGGTTGATGGCGCCCGTGGAGATCGCATCGACGCGGACGCGCGAATCGGTCGAGCCCATCTTCATGATCGCGCCCTTGCCATGGTTCTTTTCGATCTGCGCGATCGCCAGGCCCAAGGCCTTCTTCTTGTCTTCCTGAACCGTCGAAACAGCCATCTCGCTCACCCTGTCGTTAGACGTTTAAGGCCAAAAAAAGGCGGGTAAAAAAGCCCAATAGGGCCACCGAACAAACTACGAAGCTGCGCCCATCAGCGCAAGCTTTATCGGAGAAGAGTCCAGTCAGATTCAAACCTTTGCCTAGCCGC
>DHJM01000062.1:756-1449 GCA_002404335.1 Gemmatimonadales bacterium UBA4720 | reverse complement strand
ACATCGAAACGAAAAGTGTCACCCGGACGCTGAAAGCGCGACATCCAGACCTTGGCGGAGCGGCTGAGCTCGCGCTGTTTCCGCCAGCTCACAGCCGCGACGGGACCGCCGAAAGTGTCGTTCGCGCGTGTCTTCACTTCGACGAACGCTACCGTTCGCTCGACCCCACCTCGAACTTCGCGTGTCGCGACGAGGTCGATGTCGCGGTGGCCATTCTTGAATCGCCGCTCCGCTATCTCCCAACCATGGACGCGAAGCCACTTTTCCGCGACCCTCTCACCCTTCAGTCCAAATGCCTGGCGTGCTGCTGACATGCGCGGATGGTAGAAGGCGCGCCGGCCCTGCTTCGCATCATTCCGTTGCGTTAGCAAGGAATACCTTGCGCGCGGGCACCAACGCTCAGCCCGTGCGCTGCACCTCGAGAACAGCGCTGATCGCTTCCCCATCCCACCTGAAAATGAATTGCTTGACCGTCTTGCATGGCCCGATGCAGCGCGGGCGAAACACCGCGACGCACTCACCACCCTCGCGGCGGACGCTGTCGTAGGCGATTCCATCCGCGCCTTTCTCGCGGAGCGCGGCGCCGAGTTTCTGCGAGCTGGAGTAGTCGGTGGGAGAGTAGACAGCTTTGAATTCACGCTGCCGGTCCCGCAGGTCGTAGAAGTGCGCGCCGCGGACCGGAGCGTTGAGCAC
>DHJM01000062.1:0-503 GCA_002404335.1 Gemmatimonadales bacterium UBA4720 | reverse complement strand
AGCGCCAGGAGCGCATCGAGATCCTTCGCATCCGCGACGTCCTCGAACAGATCGATCGGCGGGAAAACGGTCGCCACGAGCTTTACAGTTCTCTTCCACGCCAGTCGCTTCGGCTCGAGCTGGGGCCCTTTTTCGGAGGACGATGCCAGACGATCACCCGCCTCGCGCGGCGGCGAGGTGCGCCAATGTCTGATAGAGCCCGATCATGCTCGAGCGCATCGTCTCGAGCGGAGAACGACCGCCAAACATCGGCGCGGCGTTGGCGCGCGACACCCAGCCGTCGCGCGTCTCCTCACTGTGAGGAAAGAGAACCCTGATGGCTTCGTAGATTCCCAGAACATAGGAAAGCCGGTCGAGCTGGTCTTTGCTCAACCCTTTGAGCTCCCTGCTCCCGCGGGCGCGCTTCAGCAGCTCGTAGTAGGTCGAGCGGGATTCCACAACCAGGAGCGCCATGGCATCGAGTGGCCGGCAGCTTCCACCGGCCGGCGATGCGCGCGAATGTT
>DHJM01000006.1:6894-7552 GCA_002404335.1 Gemmatimonadales bacterium UBA4720 | reverse complement strand
TGCCCTTACTCAGTGCGAGTCTTTAACTGGGGCCGGCCCAACGATCCGCCGGAAGCCCACGCGCGTGGGTACTCGCCCGAGTGGGGTTACCCGCGCCGGGTCGGCACGGTCGAGAAATGCGACTTCTGCGCCGATATGACGCGGGAAGGCAAGCTGCCCCACTGCGCAGGCCGTTGCCCGATGGGCGCAATCTGGTTTGGTGACGAGAACGACGATGCCGTGACGAACTCCGCCGGCAAGACCGTACGACTCTCGAAACTGCTGCGCGATCGCGCCGGTTTCCGCTACATGGAGGAGCTGGGGACAAAGCCTCGTGTGTTCTATCTGCCGGCGGTTAACCGGCAGTATCCAGCGCCCGATGAGCCCGGCGCCAACCATGGAAACCTGCCGAGAGGCGGGGAAACGCAATCAGCGCAATGACGCAGCCCATCGCCGGCGCGGCAGCGCGGCCGGAGGCGAACATCGTCGAACGGGATCTCCTGGCGACGCTCAATCCGCTGGGCCGAGCCGGCCACATCTGGATCGCGAGCTTGGTCGGTGTCTGCCTGATAGCGCTCGCCGCTTATATCTACCAGCTTGCGTCCGGCCTTCATGTGACGGCGATGCGGGACTACGTCTCGTGGGGCGCGTACATGACGAGCTTCGTGTTCTTCATCGG
>DHJM01000006.1:6241-6717 GCA_002404335.1 Gemmatimonadales bacterium UBA4720 | reverse complement strand
CGGCTGCAGTCGCCGATCCTCTGGGACCTGGTGTCGGTTACGACGTACATCACGGGTAGCTTCCTGTATCTGTACGTGGCGATGATTCCGGATATGCCGATCCTCGCGCGGTTCGCTCGCGAGCGCGGACGTTCGCCCCGGCTGGTACGTCTGTATGAGAGACTCTCCCTGGGATACCGAGAGACGCCGGAACACCGCCGCCGTCTGACACGAGCGCTCGGCGCCATGGCCGTCATCATCATTCCGGTGGCCGTGTCGGTGCACACGGTCGTGTCGTGGGTATTCGGCATGACGCTGCGTCCTGGCTGGCACAGCACAATTTTCGGCCCGTACTTCGTAATTGGCGCGATCTTCTCGGGCACCGCGGCGATCATCACCGCCATGGCGGTCTTTCGGCGCGCTTACCGGCTGGAACGTTATCTCCTTCCCGAGCACTTCCAGCGGCTGGCGAAGTTGCTGCTCGCGCTGTCGCTGCT
>DHJM01000006.1:5809-6099 GCA_002404335.1 Gemmatimonadales bacterium UBA4720 | reverse complement strand
ATCCCGATCGGGCTGCTCGTCATGCCTAGTCGCCGCTCGTTGACAGCCATCGTGACCGCATCCGTGCTGATCAACATCGGGATGTGGATCAAGCGCTATCTGATCATTGTCCCGACGCTGGAGACGCCGTTTATCCCGGCCCAAGCGGCGGGAATCACACCGCACTACTTTCCCAGCCTCGTCGAGTGCACGATTACAGCGGGCGCGTTCGCCGCATTCCTCCTTCTCTTCACGCTCTTCTCACGCATCTTCCCGATCCTCTCGGTGTGGGAAACATTGGAGGACGCAGA
>DHJM01000006.1:0-5717 GCA_002404335.1 Gemmatimonadales bacterium UBA4720 | reverse complement strand
GCGCCGGCTGCCCTGACAATACTGCTGATCGCCGGAGCGTTGACCTCGGTTGTGCCGTGGGCGCGAGCGAGCGCTCAGGTCCAGAAGCCGGTGGCCCGGATCGAACTGACGCGCGGCACAGTGGATAGCACGGACGTACTGGTGGCGAAGGTAAGTGCGAATGGCCGTGCCGTGGGCCACGCCGTGGTCGCATTCTCGGTCAGCCGCACCTTTGGCTTCATGACCCTGGGCCAAGACACAACGCGGGACGATGGCACCGCGAGGGTCGGATTTCCGGTTGGTTTGCCCGGTGACGCGCGCGGCGAGCTGAAGTTCCGCGCGACTATTGAGTCGCCGTCGGACCTTATCGGTCCACCCCTCGAAGTGGTGCTCGCCGGCGGAGCACCGCGTGTGGCATTGACTGATAACGTGCCGCGTGCGCTCTGGTCATCACGGGCGCCGCTCCCCATGGTTGCCACGATCATCTTTCTCCTGCTGTGCGTATGGATCACCTACGCCTTTGTCGTGATACAACTCCTCGCGATGCGCCGCATAAAAGAGCATGCATGACCGACGTCTGGCCGGGATAGATATAGGCGAACGACTTCCATGGCTTGACACAGACCGAGCCTCGGCGATAAAACAGAATGACCGGCTTTCCTTCCCCTGACCTCCAATAAGACCCCCTCCATGCGGCATCTCCGCGTGCTCCCCAGTTTGCTAGCCGCCCTATCTATAGTAGCAGTCGTCATTGTAGCCCCGCCCCTCGCCGCCCAGGACCCGACCCCGCCGGTCGCCAAAACCATAGCAAGAATAGACACCCTCCACGGCGACGTTCGAACAGACAACTACTTCTGGATCCGCGAGAAAACCAACCCCGACGTCATCTCCTACCTCAACGCCGAAAACGCGTATACGACGGCGCGGATGAAGCACACCGAAGCCCTTCAGCAAAAGCTCTACGACGAGATGCTCGGCCGCATCAAGGAGTCCGACCTCTCCGTCCCCTTCCGCGACAACGGCTACTGGTACTACAACCGCACCGAGAAGGGTAAATCCTACCCGATCCGCCTCCGCAAAAAGGGCAGCCTCGACGCTCCCGAAGAAATCGTCATCGATGAGAACGCGCTCGCGGTCGGCAAGAAGTTCTCGCAGCTCGGCGATCTCGCGGTGAGCCCCGGCGCGTCGCGGCTCGCCTACCTGCACGACACCACTGCGCTCCGCGTCTACACTCTCTATATCAGGGAGCTACGCACGGGTCACCTCCTTGGTGATTCGATCTCGAGCGTTGTCCCGTCCATAGCGTGGGCTAACGACTCCGTTCTGTTCTACCAGACCGCCGACTCCGCCCGCCGCTCCAACGCAGTTTGGCGCCACCAGCTCGGCACGCCCAAGTCGAGTGATGTCAAAGTGTTCCAGGAAGACGACGTCCTCGACAACGTCGGTGTCGGCCGCTCCAAGAGTGGCAAATACATCTACATCCAGGACGATGGCTTCACCTCGTCCGAATGGCGCGTGATTCCCACCGCCAACCCGACCGCCGCACCCGAGGTCATCGCCGCGCGCAGGGCGAACGTCGAGTACCAGATCGACGACATCGACGGCTCTTTCCTGATGACCACCAATGACAGCGCCCGGAACTTCAAGGTCCGGCGACTTCCGACGTACGCACTTGGCACCGGAGCATGGGTCGACTTGATACCAACGAGTGACTCGGTCTTCATCGAGTTCCTCGAGCCGTTCAAGAACAACCTCGTCGTGGTCGAGAGATCCGGCGGGCTGCGCCGCCTGCGAGTCAAGGATCTCAAAACCCGCCGCGCCGACCACTACATCACCTTCCCCGAACCGGCGTACGCCGTGAGCCCGACGCAGAATGTCGAGTTCAATTCGCCAACGCTCAGATTCACCTACTCGTCGATGATCACGCCGCCGTCAACCTTCGACTACAACATGGCGACCAGGCAGCGCGAGCTGAAGAAACGCCTCGACGTGCCGACATTCGATCCGTCGAAGTACGAGGTCAAACGCTTCATGGTGACCGCTCGCGACGGCGCGCACGTCCCGGTTTCAATGATCGTCTTAAAGAACGGCTGGAAGCAGGACGGAACGCACCCGCTCCTTCTGTACGCCTATGGCTCCTACGGCGCGACGACCGAGGCCGGCTTCAACTCGTCGGTGCTGAGCCTCGTCGACCGCGGCTTCGCCTACGCGATCGCGCACATCCGCGGCGGGCAGGAGATGGGCCGCGAGTGGTACGACGACGGGAAGATGATGAAAAAGAAGAACACCTTCTTCGATTACATCGACGTCGCGGACTATCTCGAGAAGCAGAGTTACACCGCCAAGGATAAGATGATTGCAAATGGGGGTAGCGCCGGCGGTCTGCTCATGGGCGCCGTCAACAACATGCGGCCCGACCTCTTCCGCGCAGTCGTCGCCGATGTGCCGTTCGTCGACGTCATCAACACGATGATGGATGCATCGATCCCACTCACGGCGCAGGAATGGCAGCAGTGGGGAGATCCGCACATCGCCGATCAGTACGCGTACATGAAGACGTACTCGCCGTATGACAATGTCGAGCGGAAGGCTTACCCGTGGATGCTCGTCACCACTTCGCTCAACGATTCACAGGTCGGCTACTGGGAGCCGGCCAAGTGGGTGGCGAAGCTGCGCGCTCTGAAGACGGATTCGAATCCGCTCTACATCAAGATCAACATGGCCGGTGGGCACGGCGGGTCGTCCGGACGTTACGACGTGTTGCGCGAGCGGGCGTTCCGATACGCGTTCATGCTCGACGCGGTGGGAATGGCGGATCGCTAGATCTGCATCTTCCTCCTCCGTTCTTCTCCGCATTTCAGACTGCGTCCCTCGATTGAGACACGCCCCCCGTTTTCTCTCGGCACCGCTTCTCGGCACTGTCGCCGCGATTGCGATGTCCGCACAATCGCGCCCAGCGCCCGCGCCCGCGCCCGGTCAAGGAATCGTAGCACTCAATAAAGCTGCTTTCGCCGCTGGAGAACGTCTCTCGTACGACGTGAGTTTTGGGCGGCTGCATGTAGGACACGGGACGATGCTGCTCGCGGGGACAGACACAATACGTGGCCACACCGCCTGGCGCGCCATTTTTACGATTTCGGGTGGAACGTTCTTCTTCCGCGTCCGCGATAGCACTGTGAGCTGGTTCGATACCGCGACTCTATCCTCCCTCCGCTTTGTGCAGCACATCAATGAAGGACGGTATCATGCAGACAGGGATTACGCGATCTACCCCGAACGGGCCACCTACGCGCGCCTCGACAAGCCGGAGGTTCCATCGGTACACGAGCCGCTCGACGACGCTTCGTTTCTCTACTTCCTGCGGAGCGTTCCCCTCGAGGTCGGCCGCACCTACACGTTCAATCGTTATTTCCAGCCCGAGGGAAATCCCATCACCATTCACGTGCTGCGGCGAGAGCGGGTGACGGTTCCGGCGGGCACTTTCAACGCGATCGTCGTGAAGCCGCAGTTCAAGACACCCGGAATCTTCTCTGAGAAAGGGCACGCGGAAGTGTGGCTCGCCGACGACAGCACCCACATGATGGTCCAGTTGAAATCGGGCCTCTCCTTCGGCTCCCTGAATCTGTATCTCACCCGCTATTCGCTCGGCGATCGCTCACGGTAGCAGAGCCGCGCAGTCCCGCGGCGCGGAGGATCGGTTACGGTCCAGGAGAGCGGCTACCCAGCTCTAGCGGTATAGACCACGTTAGTGCTGCACCGTGACCCGCGACGGGCACGACCGTCGTCGAGCGCAGCATCTCGACTAGCGCGGTAGGAAGCCCGCCGGTCTGTATGCCCGATTGCCGGGCCTTCGGGTGCGATCGAGCGACTACTGTGAGGCCGCTCCAGGTTCCAATTGCTGCTGCAAGGGGAAGGTCGCTAGCCCAATGGACGTTTTGGTACATGCGGGCAAGCCCGACGAGCCCCGCGCCTCCGTATGCGATAGGACCGATGATGCGAGCCAATCCCGGATGCCATTGGTCGGCTTCGCTCGTGAGCGCCGCAGCCATCGCGAAGCTCGCAGCGGCATGCCCAGACGGGAACGATACGAATGGTCCGTTCCCATCGTGAAAGCCGCGGCCGAACTGAAAGTTCTCCGGGTTACTGTCGTTCACGGACGGAAGCGCTCGCCCGGAGATCCCCTTGCCCAGACCAGTAATGCTGGCTGCAAGGAGAACGGCTTCCGTCATGTGAAGCGCAGCACCTGCCAGCCGAGGCATTCGTGTGATGCGGCCGGCCGCAAAAAGACCGGCGCCAATAACAAATGGACCCGGCCCGCCGAGGAACGAGAGATCGCGCGCGGTGTGTTGCAGATCGTCGTTTCGTTGGAAGCGCTTCTCCTGCAGTTCCCTTGCGGTCCGGCCGTCAAGAGGTGCTATGGCCACGGTTGCCAACGCGGCTACAGCGCCGGCCTCGGCGTCACCTTTCGTCAGCCACGGACGGGTCGCGACGGGGGCCGCGCTATCCTTTTGAAAATCCTGCGCACCAGCACAGGGCACAATGCTTCCGGCGGATAGCACCGGGCTGGCGGCAAGGAGCGCGCGCAGGAGCGAGCGGAAATTCACTTCGGAATACGCTGCGCCAAGCGATGCATACGATGGAGTAGAATGTGAGGCGGGGACTTCCAATGTAAGACCCCACAGCCGGCGCTTCAATGCGCGGCTTGACACCACACGCGGCGCGGGGACGCATGCTCGACCTCGGGGAAGTTCTACAAATCTCTCGGGTACAAAGAGGTGGGAGTGATTCCGGGGTGGACGATCGATCGGACGGGTGGGCGGTACGATCACGTCGAGCTATATCAGGAGCTTGGGCGCGACACCGGCGACCAGAATTAGGCGAACGCGTTACGCTATTGCGCGCGCCAATTCTTTCCGTGTCGCTCCGGAAGCAAAGCTGGCTCG
Organism: Gemmatimonadales bacterium UBA4720; assembly: GCA_002404335.1. Classification (GTDB taxonomy): domain Bacteria; phylum Gemmatimonadota; class Gemmatimonadetes; order Gemmatimonadales; family Gemmatimonadaceae; genus UBA4720. Next base: position 795 of record DHJM01000006.1, on the reverse strand, counting down.
AACCAGAAGATCGAGGGAGACACTCGGGTCGCCTGCCTCAATTTTGGCTACCCTCGACTGACTGGAGCCGAGACGTTTGGCTAGCGCCATCTGGCTCAAGTTGCGACGAGCTCGTGCCTTCTTTACGAGCTCGGTCAAACGCACCTTGATTTCAATCAATGCGGACTCCTCGGGAGTCAATTCCAGAAATTCCGCGACAGAACCGGTGTTCCATCCCGCCTCTTTCAGGCGCTTCTTTTTTCCTGCATCCATAACTCTCCCCTAATAGTCGCGACTCTTAGAGCGCGTCGTAGTCTTTGATTCGTTTCCTGCAGGTATCGATGACGGACCTTGGCGTCGTCCGATCTTTCTTTGCGAACACTTCCAAAATCACTATGGCGTCGTCGTCGATCCGATAAACAATTCGCCAAGTCTTATCTTCGTCAGTAACACGCAACTCATGACACCGCCGCCCAATCGCCGGCATTGGTCGAGAGTGCGGCATGGTCAGTTTTTCCCCACGCTGCAACCGCCTGAGCAGCAGGCCTGCCTCCCTGCGAGCTGCAACTGAAAATGGCGGTGTTTTTACTTCGCTCCGCAACCAGACAAGTTCCTTTTCTTCCGTAGTCAAAGCCTTTCGTCCTCTAAGCCTCCTGCCAGTGGCGGTTGACCCATTGGTGGAATATAGGCCGCCATGGCATGTATGTCAAGGCTGACATATGCCAGATCCGACATTGGGGCCTTTCGATCGGAGGCAAGAATTGAAACCGGCAACTGAAGACTACCTGCTGAGGGCGGTGGGCGGGCCGGCGTGGG
>DHJM01000102.1:4791-10384 GCA_002404335.1 Gemmatimonadales bacterium UBA4720 | reverse complement strand
CCACAATAGAGATCCTCGACGAACAGCTCGGGAGACTCATTCAGGTATTTGCGGACGTCGTCGAGCAGCAGCTGATATTTCTCGACCGTCAGCGGCTGATTGACCTTGCCCCAGTCGACATCCTTCTCCGAGCTCGGCTCCTTTACGACGAACTTGTCGTTCGGAGAGCGTCCGGTGTGCGGGATCGTGACCGCGACGAATGGACCCATGTCCGCAAATTCGCCCTCGCTACGCCGCGCCGCCGCCTGAAAAAGCTCGGGCGCAATCAAATTCCAATGCACGTCGCCGCGCGGATTCAGTCCCTGTTTGCTCAGGCCAATGCTGCTCTCGCGCGCCATCTGCTTGCGCCGCGGTTTTATTTCCGTTGCCATTACTTGTCCGTCCTCTCGCTGGCCCGCTGTTGCGCGTCAATCACCGCGACGGCAGCCATGTTCACGATATCCTGAACGTCGGCCCCCTGCTCCAGCACATGCACGGGAAGATTCATACCCAGCAGGATCGGTCCGATTTTTGTGGCGCCACCCAGATGGTGGAGGAGCTTGTACGCGATGTTCCCGGCGCTCAGGTTCGGGAATATCAGCACGTTCGCCCGCTCCTTCAGCATGCTGAATGGATACGCCAGGCGGAGGATGTTTTCGTCCATCGCCGTGTCCGCCTGCATCTCGCCGTCGACGACGAGCGCGGGGTCGCGTTTCCTCAGAATCGCGACAGCTCTCGCGACCTTCTCCGCTTCCGGGTGGCGCACGGACCCGAAATTGGAGAACGACAGCATCGCGATCTTGGGCGTGATGCCGAACGTCTCGACGATCCGGCTTGCCGAGTAAGCAATCTGCGCCAACTGCTCGGCGGTGGGATCGATGTTGACGGTCGTGTCTCCACAGAAGATAACGTGCTTCTCGAAGACGAGCATGTAGAGACCGCTCACGATCTCGGCCTTGGGATGCGGGCCGATGACCTGGAGCGCGGGACGAATGGTCTCGGGATAGTGCATGCCGACTCCGGAGAGGAGCGCGTCCGCATCGCCGCACGCAACCATTACGGAGCCGAAGTAGTTCCCGTTGAAAAGGAGCTGATGCGCTTCGCCGTGACTGAGTCCTTTGCGCTGGCGGCGCTTCCACAGATAGTCGGCGTACTTGTCGCGTCTCTCGGAAGTGCCAGGGTCCTCGATCAGGATATCACGCAGCGAGATGTGTCCTTCGGCGGCGACGCGCTCGATGTTTGCGCGTTGGCCGAGGAGAATCGGAGAGCCCATGCCCTCATCGACGATCATCCGGGCGGCGCGAATGATCTTCGGCTCTTCGCCCTCGGGAAACACGATCCGCTTTGGATCGCGCACCGCGCGATTGATGATCCCGCGCATGATTCCGCGGGCGCGGCCCAGCCGCGCTTCCAGCTGCTCGCGGTAGTGCTCGAGGTCTATCATCTCTTTCGCCACGCCACTCGCGACGGCTGCCCAGGCAACCGCGGGCGCCACCCAGAGCAAAACGCGCGGATCGAAGGCGAAGGGGATCAGGTATTCGGGACCGAATTTTACGGAACGCAATCCGTACAGGCGCGATACGCTATCGGGCACGTCTTCCTTCGCCAGCGCGGCCAGCGCGCGCGTCGCCGCCATCTTCATCTCCTCGTTCACCTGCGTCGCGCGCACATCGAGCGCTCCGCGGAAGATGAACGGAAAGCCGAGAACGTTGTTGACCTGATTGGGGAAGTCGCTGCGGCCGGTGGCGATGATCGCGTCGGAGCGTACCGCCCGCACCTGCTCCGGCAGAATCTCCGGCTCCGGATTGGCCAATGCAAAGACGATTGGCCGCTTTGCCATCTTCGCGACCATCTCGCCCGTGATGGCGCCCGCGGCGGAGAGTCCGACAAAGACGTCCGCGCCGACGAGGGCGTCGGCAATCGTACGCGCTTTGGTCTTGTTCGCAAATTTCGCCTTGTACGGATCCATCTCGCCGGGCCGGCCCTCGTAGATCACGCCCCGCCGGTCGGCCATCAGTATGTTCTCGCGCAACACTCCGAGCCTGACATAGTGCTCCGCTGTCGATATGGCCGCTGCGCCCGCTCCGGAGAAGACGACGCGGACCTTTTCGATTTTCTTACCCACACATTCGAGCCCATTCAGCAGTGCGGCGCCGGAGATGATTGCCGTGCCGTGCTGGTCGTCGTGGAAGACGGGAATCTTCATCGTCTTCCGCAGCGTCTCCTCGATGTAGAAGCAATCGGGTGCTTTAATGTCCTCGAGATTGATTCCGCCGACGGTTGGCTCGAGCAGCTGGCAGAACCTGATTACATCTTCGGGATTCTCGGAGCCGACCTCGAGGTCGAACACATCGAGATCGGCGAACTGCTTGAAGAGATTTGCCTTGCCTTCCATCACCGGCTTGGCCGCCAGCGCCCCAATGTTGCCGAGTCCGAGCACTGCGGTGCCGTTGGTGACGACCGCGACGAGATTGCCCTTGGCGGTGTACTTGTAGACGTCGTCCGGAGTCGCCTTGATCTCGAGGCAGGGCACCGCCACTCCGGGGGAGTAGGCGAGAGCGAGATCGCGCTGGTTGTTGAGCGGCTTGGTCGGAACTACCGCGATCTTTCCGGGGCGCCCGGATGAGTGGTAGTCGAGGGCATCTTCACGCTTCATTGAACGTGGAAAAATGCCATGTGTGCGACTTAAGTGCCACCCTCACCGAGAGATAGAACAATCAGGCCAGATCACATAGCGCTACCTTTTTTTACTCAAAGGGGTACTTTAAACCCTACATGAAGCTTCCTCGCCCGATATCTCGCGCCTCGGTGTGGCGCCTGCGCCTGCTCGCAACGGTCCTTGCCGTTGCCGGTCAGGCCGGAATATCGGGCGCGTCGCTCACACTGGCGCGCGACGAGTCGAGTGTCGTCTCGCACACCGAGCGGAGCGGCATCGACTTGCATCGCGGGCACAACGAAGCAACGTGCCCAGCCTGCGCCGCTCTCTCGTTTCACGCTAACGTAAATCACGTTGCGCCGCCGGTTGCGTGCGGCTCCATTTCACGCCTCGTCATCGCGCAACATTCCGTTGATCGCGTCACCGGCGCACAAAACCACCCCAACTCCTGCCGAGCACCGCCCAGAGAATCCTGAACCTGTCGTTCAGTGGTTAGTCAAAATTCTCTGGGGAGCTCATGCATTTCACTCGGTCAACGATCGCGCTGGCGTTTTTCGCTGGTGCGCTCCAAGCCCAACAACCCGTTCAAACCACCCCGAGCCGATTCCATATCGATGCTCGGAACGTCGCAGCGGCCCGATTCGGCAAGACTGTCGCGTCGCGAAGCGATTGCGCTGGCGCTCGCGCACAACCCTCAGCTCGAGATCGCCCGCGCCCAAATCGGGGAAGCAAAGGCCAGAAAAGTAGAGGCGGTTTCGATTCCGGATCCCGCCGTGACGGCGTCGCTCGATCAGCAGCGGGGGATTTTCCGGTCCGGCGTCGCCGGCCAGAAGAATGTCGGTGTCGGCGTCCTCGTTCCCTTTCCGAACAAGCTGCGACTCCAGGGAAAAATCGCGCAGTCGGATGTCCAATCCGCGGAGCTGTCGTATCAACTGCAGCGCCAGCTCGTGGCAGCGCAAACCGCGGAGGCATATGACTCGCTCCTCGTCGCGCTCAAGCATCGCGCGGACCTGACAGATGCCGAAACGCTGGCGCGCGATTTCCTCAAGAGGACCGAGGCGCGCTTCAATGCGGGGACGGCGGCGAAGCTGGATGTAATCAAGGCCACCGTCGAGGTCGCACAGGCTTCAAATCAGCTGCTGACCAACGCTCTCGATGTGCAGAACGCGGGTTCGGCTCTCGATCGCTTGCTAGGGCGGCCTATTGGAGTCCCGGTTCTGCCCACTGATTCGCTCGTCGTACCCGACAGCCTTCCCTCGCTCGACCGTCTCGTGGCAGTCGGTCTAGAGGCGCGCCCCGAGCTGGCGTCGATAACGGCACAGCGACAGGGAGCGCGCGCGGCTACGGCGCTGGCCAAGCAATTCTGGCTGCCCGATCTCACGCTCAGTGTCAACCGCGACTACAACCTGCCTGATCCCGCGCTTTTCTCGACCGGGCTGGCGTTCCCGCTCCCGATCTTTTTCTGGCAGCATACCCGCGGCCAGATTGCCGAATCGAGCTTTCGCGAGCGCGAGCTTGCGGCGTCGGAGCGCGACCTCCGTGCGGCGGTGACGCAGGATCTTCGCGACTCCTACGCGACCGCGCGCATCGCGCTCCAGCAGGCAGTCTTTATCCGCGACCAGCTTCTCCCTTCCGCGCGCGCGGCCTATCGCGCCGCATCCGCGAGCTATACCCTCGGCGGCTCTTCGGCGCTGGAGGTGCTCGATGCGCGCCGGACGCTGCTCGACGCCGAGAGCCAATACGCCGACGCTCTCGCCGCGGCGAACATCTCGCGCTACGAGCTCGAGCGCGCGGTGAGCGTTCCGCTCGACACCATTCATTAAAGGTCTCCCCAATGCGAAATGATGTTCTGACTAAATGCGGACGTTACGCGCTGCGGAGTCTGGTTGTCGGCGCGACCGCGATCACTGCCTGCGCCCGGACGGACGCCAAGCCACCGGACGCCGACAGTGCTGCCTCGGCAAACGGTGCCGGCTTCACGATTCCCGCGGCGCAGCGAGCCCGACTCCACGTGATACCTGTAGTGTTGTCCGTTTTCAGGCCGGTGGTAGCGACGACCGGCACCGTTGCGTTCAACGGCGATCACTCGACGCAGGTGCTGGCACCCGTCTCAGGCCCGGTGTCGCGGATTCTGGTTCCCCTGGGGGCTCAGGTAGCTCGAGGGTCGGCGCTCGCCACGGTCTCGTCACCCGATTTTGCCGCGGCTGTCTCCTCCTTTCGCAAGGCGGAATCGTCGTACCGACAGCTGTCCCGGGTCGCCGCGCTCGACGAGGAATTGTTCAAGACGGATGCAATCGCGCACCGTGACGTTGAGCAGGCACAGACGGACGCAGCGGCAGCCGCCGCCGACCGCGATGCTTCGCTCCAGCAGCTGCATGCGCTCGGGGTCGATGCCGCGACCATCGCGGCGATTCAGGCTGGGAAATCGGTGGGGCCGGTCGAAGCGGTCATTCGCGCGCCCATAAGCGGCACGGTCGTCGAGAAGTTGATCAATCCCGGACAGCTGCTGCAGGCGGGAACGACTCCGACCTTCACGGTCGCGGATGTGTCGTCGATGTGGGTGACGGCGAACGTGTTCGAGTCGGATCTGGCGGCAGTGCGCAAAGGCGCGAACGCCACGATATCCACCGACGCCGGAAAATATCCGATCCCCGGAGTCGTCGACAACGTCGCTGATCTCGTCGATCCGAACACCAAGGCAACGGCGGTGCGGATAGTGGCGCCGAATCCGAGCGGCATTCTCAAACGTGACATGTTCGTGCGAGTGGCGATCCAGGCGGATGCGCAGCAATCCGGATTCCTGGTGCCGACCTCCGCGGTGCTCAGGAACGAAGAGAATCTTCCGTTCGTGTTCGTGGCACTCCCGACGGGAGGATTCAACAGGCGGCAGATCACCCTCGGGCCGCGCGTCGGAGATGGCTACCAGGTCCTGACCGGTCTTACGGCCGGCGACAAAGT
>DHJM01000102.1:2792-4701 GCA_002404335.1 Gemmatimonadales bacterium UBA4720 | reverse complement strand
TGGATCCGAAGGATGGGCAGCCCGTTGCGGTAAAATCGAATAGCGTTCATCGAATCGTGACGGCGGCGCTGGCGCAACCGATCCTCGTCGCGGTTCTCACGATTGCTCTCGTCATCGTCGGCTTGTGGTCAATGTTCAGGCTGCCCGTCGACGCCTACCCGGACATTTCCCCGCCGCGCGTCGAGATCGTCACCCAGTGGCCGGGCCACGCAGCGGAGGAGGTCGAACGTCTTATCACGGTGCCGATCGAGACCGAGATGAACGGCTTGGCGGGCCTAGAGGTGATGAGGTCGGTCTCGCTGTACGGCCTCTCGAGCGTTCGTCTGACGTTTGGGGACGCCACCGACAACTACTTCGCCCGCCAGCAGGTATTCGAGAGGCTCCCCGATCTTTCGCTCCCGCCGGGTGTGACCCCGGGAGTTTCACCGCTCTTCTCGCCGTCTGGACTGGTCTATCGCTATGTCGTCGAGAGTCCGGACCGGTCCCCGATGGAAGAGAAGATCATCCAGGACTGGGTCCTCGAGAAGCAATACAAGTCGGTCCCGGGCGTCGCGGACATGTCTTCGCTCGGCGGCCTCACCATGCAGTATCAGGTCGTGCTCGATCCGACGCGGCTGGCCGGGGCGGGACTCTCCGTTCCTGCGGTCGCCGCGGCGTTGGGCGCGAACAACGGGAACGCCGGCGGCGGATTCTACTCCGAGGGTGGGCAATTCTATTACGTGCGCGGGCTTGGCCGTCTGGAAACTCTCGACGACATCGGCAAGGTCGTGCTGGCTGTCCACAACGGAACTCCAGTGCTGGTCAAGGATGTCGGAGACGTCGTAATCGGGAGTGCGCCGCGTCTCGGGCAATTCGGATTCAACGACAATAACGACGCCGTAGAAGGCGTCATCCTGATGCGCACCGGCGAGCAGGCGCAAACGGTTCTCAAGGCCGTGCAGGCGAAGACCGACGAGCTGAACCGCTCGATCCTGCCGAAGGACGTGAAGGTCAAGCCCTTTTACGATCGGAGCGATCTGATCAGGCTCACGACGCGAACCGTGGAGGCCAATCTCCTGCGCGGCATCCTGCTCGTGATCGTGGTGCTGATCTTTTTTCTCTACGACGTCCGATCGGGCCTGATCATCGCCGTGACGATTCCTCTTTCGCTCTTCTTCGCGTTCATTTGCCTCGATCTTCGTCACATCCCCGCCAACCTTCTCTCGATCGGCGCCATCGATTTCGGACTACTGGTAGATGGCGCGGTGGTCATGGTGGAGAACATCCACCGCCGGCTTGCTCACCGGACGTCCGGCGAATCCATTCTCGACGTCATCGCCAATGCTGCGGGCGAGGTTGACCGTCCGATTGTCTACGCGAGAGCCGTGATCATCGCGGGTTTCCTGCCGATCTACGTGCTGTCGGGCCCGTCAGGGCGGTTGTTCCGGCCGATGGCGGACACCACAATCTTTGCGCTGATCGGAGCACTCCTCATCACGCTCACCGTGATGCCGGTGCTGGCCGGGTGGGTGCTTCGAGGCGGCGTGAAGGAGAAGCGCAATCGCGCTTTCGAATGGATTCTCGCCCGGTATGAGCGGTCGCTCGATTGGGCATTGTCACACCGCAAGCAGACTGTCTTCGGCTCGATCGGCGTTTTCGTCGCATCGATGTTGATCACGGCGGGAATCGGCGCCGAGTTCATGCCCCACCTCGACGAAGGCGCTTTGTGGGTGCGCGCGACGATGCCCTACACGATCTCCTTCGAGGAGTCGTCGCGCATTGTTCCGCAAATCCGGGCGATTCTTCGCTCCTTTCCTGTTGTTACCGATGTAGCATCGGAGCACGGCCGGCCAGATGACGCCACCGATCCCACTGGTTTCTTCAACGCCGAGTTCTACGTCGGCCTCAAGCCGTACAGCGAGTGGCACGG
>DHJM01000102.1:2133-2528 GCA_002404335.1 Gemmatimonadales bacterium UBA4720 | reverse complement strand
GCGGGGATCCGGGAGCTCACGCTGGTACAGGAGCTGGGACAGCCCAGCCTCACCGTCGCTGTCGATCGCAACAAGATCGCGCACTACGGATTGAACGTCGCGGACGTCAACGGGCTGATCGAAGCCGCGGTCGGAGGAGCTGCCGCGACGCAGGTGGTGCAGGGCGAACGACTGTTCGACCTCGTAGTGCGCCTCGCGCCCCAGTTTCGCGAGACGCCAGAACAGATCGGGAATATTCTGATCTCGACGCCGGCCGGCGGCCAGGTTCCCCTCCGCGAGGTCGCCGATATTCAGATCTCGAATGGCGCCTCGTTCATTTATCGTCAGGACAATTCCCGCTACATCGGAGTTCAATATTCCGTGGAAGGGCGCGATCTCGCGAGCGCAGTGCAGGA
>DHJM01000102.1:371-2122 GCA_002404335.1 Gemmatimonadales bacterium UBA4720 | reverse complement strand
GGAAACTTCGCGTTCCCCTTCATCACCGTGGCGGGCGTGATCGTCTCGGCTCCGATCGGAGGACTGCTCGCGCTCGCGATTACGCGCACACCGTTCTCGGTGTCGTCGGGAATCGGCTTCCTTGCGCTATTCGGAGTGTCGGTGCAAACCGCGGTGGTTTACATCTCGTACGCCAACGAGCTTCGCCTGGCGGGAGCGGGAATCATTGACGCCACTCGACGGGCGGCGATGCTGAGACTCAAACCGATCATGATGACGGCACTCGTCGCGGCGCTGGGCCTGTTGCCGGCCGCGCTTTCGACCGGCGTTGGGTCCGATTCACAGCGCCCATTCGCGCTCGTGATCGTGGGCGGCTTGTTCTCGCGTCTACTCATCAGCGTTCTTCTCATGCCCGTCCTGTATGTGATGGTCGCCAAGAAGGACGATCACCTGGAGGTCTAGAGGCAATCAGGGCCACCGCGTCGTCATCACTGGGCTCCCTCGGTTGAAGTCGAACACGGCGGTTCCATTAAATGCGCCGATTCGTCAAACTACTGCTGATTACTTCAATCAAACTACTGCCGAACACTTCAAATGATTGAGATCCCCGCACACACGATAGCGCAGCTCCTCTACCTCGTACACACCGATCCGGAGGAGCTCCGCGAAGCGCTCGGCGAGCTACGCGCTCCTGATATAGCCGAGGCTTTGCGGGAGTTGCCACCCGAAGCCGCAGCGAAGGTGATGGCGGCACTTCCGTTCGACCTCGCGGTCCAGGTGTTCGACGAGCCGGAGCTGACTCGCCATCGCTGTGCGATCATCCAGCTGATCGAGCCGCGCAAGGTCGGGCCGCTCATCGAGGCAATGTCCGCCGACCAGCAGGCGGATCTGTTCAGGGAGGTTCCTCGCGAAGAGCGGCCGCGCCTGCTGGCGACTGTGAGCGAGCCGACCCGCGCCTCGCTCCGGAAGCTCCTTCAGTATCCGCCGGAGACGGCCGGCGGAATCATGACCACCGAATTCGTCAGCGTCCCATCGGACTGGAGCGTCGAGCAGGCCCTGCGGCTGATCCGAGAAGTAGGTGGCCGAAAGGAAACCGTGTACGCGATTTACATCGTTGACCCCGCGACGCAGGAGCTGGTGCACGTCGTCTCGCTACGCGAGCTGTTGACCGCCGAGCGCGAGGATAACGTGCTCGACGTCGGCAACAGGAGACCGCCGCTGACAGTCCCGGCGGATATGGACCGCGAAGAAGCGGCTCGGCTCATCTCCAAGTACAACCTGCTCGCACTTCCGGTCGTCGACGATCAGCGACGCATGCTCGGCATCGTCACGGTTGACGACGTGATCGATGCTTTGGTGGAGGAGTCGACCGAAGACGTCCAGCGCTTCGGAGGTATGGAGGCCCTCGACGCGCCGTACATGGAAATCGGATTTGTGGAGATGATCAAGAAGCGGGCGGGTTGGCTGTGCGCGCTGTTCCTGAGCGAGATGCTGACGGCGACGGCGATGCAGCGCTTTCAGGGTGAGATCGAGCGGGCCGCCGTGCTCGCGATGTTTATCCCTCTCGTCATGAGCTCCGGCGGTAATTCCGGTTCTCAGGCGACCTCGCTCGTGATACGAGCGCTCGCACTTCAGGAGCTCAAGCTCCGCGACTGGTGGCGGATCGCCGTCCGCGAGCTGCCCACTGGACTGGTGCTGGGCTCCATCCTTGGCGTGATCGGGTTCACCCGAATCGTGCTCTGGCAGAATCTGCACATCTTCAGTTACGGACC
>DHJM01000102.1:0-131 GCA_002404335.1 Gemmatimonadales bacterium UBA4720 | reverse complement strand
TTCGGATCTCTGGCCGGATCGATGCTTCCGTTTCTATTGAAACGAATCGGTTTCGATCCCGCCAGCGCGTCGGCTCCGTTCGTGGCGACGCTCGTCGACGTGACCGGACTCGTCATTTACTTCTCGGTCGC
>DHJM01000052.1:0-3556 GCA_002404335.1 Gemmatimonadales bacterium UBA4720 | reverse complement strand
AGATGTGTATAAGAGACAGGGCGCTTCCTCTACAATATGGGGATGTCCGGCTGCCGCTGGTTCGGCGGACTCGGCGACTATCTCTCCGTCCGTAAGATGGCGACGATCGGCGGTGAGCCCTCGAGCATCGGACCTGATTCGCCGACCGTTCTCACGATCAAGGTCCTGTTCGCGCAGCCGGGACTACCTATAGGAGAGCAGGGGAGTCGGGGACGCGCGCAGCTGCTCGGGACTTCCTTTGCGCAGTACGAGCGCGCCTTCCGCGAGCAGCTCGGCGACATGTTCGCGCCCGGCGGGTTCGATCCGCGCCGAGACATCGCGGGAATCATTCTGAATCGGTGGGGACACGCGTACGTGAATCCGCAGCCGGGCTTTTTCTTTGGCCTCAACGGCAAGCCGGCGCCGAGGGATGTGCTAAGGAATCAGCCGCACGGGCGGATTGCCTTTGCCAATACGGATCTTGCGGGTGCGAGCGATCACCGTAATTCTATTCGTGAAGCGGATCGGGCAGTCAAACAGTTAATTGGCGTTTAGCGCAAGCATAAAAACAGCTTGAGGGAGGGTCCATGCGTCTCATTGCTTCCCTGCTGGTCGGGACGGCAATTCCGTTCCTGAGTAGTGCGACCGACACCCGTGCCGCGGACCACGCACACCTCCATCGCCGCGAGTTACACCGGGCGATCGATCCCACCGCTATATCGAACGACAATCGCGTCCCGGCAGGCACGCGGGTCGGCGACACTCTCTCTTTGCGCCTCACATTAACCGCCGCCGCCTGGCACATCCTCGGCGATAGTGCACCTGCCTTCAGGGTGGCCGCGTTCCAGGAAGAAGGAAAGGTGCCGAGCATTCCTGCACCACTCATTCGCGTGCGCGTCGGCACTCCCATTCACGTGGTGATTCGCAATCCGTTCGATGACACGCTGGTGGTGCGCGGGCTCAGTGAGCGCGGCGGAGCGGGCGATTCACTGGTCGTCTTGCCGCGCACAACTGCCGACGCGCGATTCGTTCGCCGGCTCGCGGGCACCTATCAGTACTGGGCGACCCTCGCCGCGTGGCAGCGCGCGCTCCCGCTGGCGCCAAACCTCCGTGGCCAGGGACTTCTCCGACCCCGCTTCGACGCACCGCTGGCGGGTGCGCTCGTGGTTGACGCGCCAGGACCCGTTCCCAACGATCGCGTCTTCGTCATCGGCGAGACCGATGACCAGGTCGCTCCTCTAAAGAGGGACCCGCGCGGGCCGGTCGGCCGTCAGTTCACGGTCCTGAACGGCAAGAGCTGGCCCTACACCGAGCGCCTCCACTACGCGCTCGGCGACACTATTCGGTGGCGCATCGTCAATACGACGTTCCAACCGCACCCCATGCACCTGCATGGCTTCTATTTTCGCGTCGATTCCCATGGCAGCGCGCGCGCGGGTGTCGATTCGATCTATACCCCCGCACAGCGTCGGATGGCCGTCACCGAAGTGATCGGCGTCGGCGAGTCCGCCACACTGGTCTGGTCGCCGGACCGGCCTGGTGGGTGGCTCTTCCATTGCCATCTCACCAACCACATCGCAATGCTGCCACCGGTGAACCAACCCGGTGAGATCGACTACCCGACCGCGCACGACGACGGTGATCCGGACCACCACGCGGTGAATGGAATGAACGGTCTCGTTCTCGGCATCACCGTTACTGGCAAGACAAAGGCTGCAGCGCCTTGGGGCGCTGCGAAGCGACTGCGGTTGTTCGTGCAGTCAGATTCGGCGGCTGGCGATTCGGTTCGCCGCTTCGGCTACGTTCTCCAGCGGGGTGCGGAGCCGAAGACGGATTCAATCGAGAATCCAGCGCCTCTGCTTCTGCTGACGCGTGGTGAGCCAACGAGCATCGTGGTGGTGAATCGTGCAACCGAACCGACAACCGTCCATTGGCACGGGATCGAGCTCGAGGACAGTTACTACGATGGCGCCGCCGGCTGGAGTGGAGATGACGCGCGCAGAGCGCCCGCGATTCGACCCGGCACGAGCTTCGACGTCCACCTGACGCCCAGACGCGCCGGAACGTTCATGTACCACACGCATTTCAACGAGATGCGGCAACAGTTCGGCGGATTGGCAGGACCGCTCATCGTGTTGGAGCCCGGAGAGCGTTGGGATCCGACGCACGACCTGCTCTTCTTCATATCGGACGCGAGCCATGGGAGGGTCGTGATCAACGGCTCGGCGTCGCCGGCACCAATGGAGCTTCACGTGGGCTCGACCTACCGCCTCCGGGTCGCGAACATCGCAGGCGATCGGGGCACGCTGGTCGTCCGCGTGGTGCAGGACTCGACGGTCACGTCATGGCGTCCGGTAGCCAAGGACGGTTTCGCGCTGCCGGCGAGTCAGGCAGCAACGCGGCCCAGCATCGCGCGAGTGGGAACTGGCGAGACCGCGGATTTCGAGCTGACGCCGGCAACATCGAGCGAGTTGAGGCTGGAGATTGGCTCCCCCAAGCTTGCCGGGGGCATTCAAGTGGAAGGCGCCGTGCGGCTGCGCGTAAGCTCTCCCTAGCTGCAACTACGGATCCGGTCTGGAGTTCTGATACCGTCGCGCGCGAGCTTCTCTTCGACGGCCACACTCTCGCGCGCGGGTTGGATGATCAATATCGCCGTGGCCGAGTGGATCATCCTAAGCCCACGACCCGCCGGAGCAGCGTCCTCGCAACCATGAGTTGGCCTCGACAGGACTGGGTTCTGCGCAGGCGACGTTCAAGGCCGCAACCAAGGGCGAAGATTACGCCTCGCCCGCGCTCGCAGTATACTCAGTTTCCCTCCCACTCATTGCTCCCTTAACGCGATCATGATCCAGACTTTTGGCAAACTCTTTCTTTTCTGCGCGGCACTCGCCTCAACCGCTTCCGCGCAATCAACGACTCCCTCGCAGAGCGATCTCGCCCGCTGGTCGCGCGAAGCAGCCCGCGTCACGATCACCCGTGACGACTGGGGAATTCCGCACATCTCGGGGAAGACCGACGCCGACGCGGTGTTCGGTCTCCTGTACGCGCAGGCCTATGTGAGTCCGCGCAGCTTGGCTTCTCGTTAGGCCAATCTCGCACCTTCGATGGCGCGAGAATCCTCAGCTACCATCATCTATGAACACCATCCTGATCTTTAGCAAACGGCCGATCGCCCGCAATCGAGCAACAGGTATTGACTCACCTTCCGTGGTTCGGGCTCGTCGGTGGCAAACCTGGCGAGCTGCCGAAGGCGGTGTTGATGGGCGGCGGCTGGATGATCAATATCGTCGTGGCAGAGCGGATAATCCGGAAACCCAGGACCCGCCGAACCGCGTCCTCGCGACTGTGAGTTGATCCTCGAAAAGCGCACACGTTTCAGTCTCGCCTTCGATAACGTATCCTTCTGTGTATGACTTCACGGCTCCTGATGATGCTTCAGGTTTTCGTCTCGCCTCCTCAGAAGCTCGGCGCTGTACCTCATGGAACGCGCGTCATCGCGCCCATCACGGGAGGTACCTTCGAAGGCCCTCGCCTGCCACGGCAGGGCTTTGGCGGGGGGGGACTGGCGCCTCCCCGG
>DHJM01000115.1:22899-25649 GCA_002404335.1 Gemmatimonadales bacterium UBA4720 | reverse complement strand
TCGTCCTCGGTCGCCGCGCGTTGGCCGGCCTTCGTGAACAAGCGCTCGGCCTCCGCGTCCTTGAGTCGTTCGGTGCGGGGAATCACGATGGCGTGATCCGTCGCGGTCGCGCCCATCGCCTTGAAGTCGGCGCGTCGCCTCGCCAACGCCCTCACCAGCTCGGCGCAACTTCCGATCGTGCCGCCACCGGCGTGCTCCAGGCGCGCCACCTCCGCCGACCAACCCGGCGCCGCGATCCGGAACAGCGCGTCCGGCCGAAACGTCGGAATGACGCGACCGCCGAGCTCCACGTTGCGGAGCGTCTTGTGGTGCTCGAGCGTGTCGCTGGCTGCGTCGGTCGTCGCCAGCACTTCGATGTTGAACCGCTTGAAGAGGGCGCGCGGACGGAACTCCGGCGACTGCAATCGCTCCGCGATCGCGTCGTACACGAGCGGCGCGGACGCCGAATCAAGCTCGCGTTGAATGCCGAACACCTCGCGCAGCTCGTACTCGAGCCACGCGCGCGTCGGTGTCGCGCGAAAGAGTTGCCAATGGTCGGCGAATGTCTGCCAGATCTTGCGCGGATCGCGCTCCGCGTGGGGCGGCTTCCCGTCTATTGGTGCGACGCCGAGCGACTCGAGTGGCACGCCGCGCGAGTACAGCATCCGGAGGATGTAGTGGTCGGGCGTGATGATGAGCGACGCCGGATCCTGGAACGCGTCGTTGGACGCGAGGATCGCGGGATCGACGTGCCCGTGCGGAGAGATGATCGGCAGCGCGCGGGTCTGGTCGTACAACACGCGCGCATGTTGCCGAACTACTGGGTCGGGATCGAAATAGCGATCCTCGTGGAGCCCGGTCACACCACCGGTTTCCACCGCGGGTCGTACTCGCGCGACCAGAGCTTCGCCGCTTCTTCGTCGTGGAGGATGTGTCCGGTCTTCGGGTCGGTGGTGAGCTTGCGGCTTACCTGCTGCGAGATAGTGCCGAGGTGGCAGAGCGTTCCCGTTTTTGCTCCGTCCTCGATTGGCGCGGAGAGCTTGGTGCCCGTGCGCACCGCGTTCGTGAAGTTGTCGATGTGGAGCTGCGTCAGCCAGTCGTCGCCAAGCGTGTTCAGCGCGTCGCCCTTGGGGGCTGCCTTCACTTCCTTGACCACTTTGTTCTTGAGATCGTAGATGACGTAGCCGTCGCGATCGACTACCACGCTGCCGTTGGTGCCGAGTACCGTGGTACCACGCGAGCGGCCGTAGAGCTCGAGCCCGTTGCAGCTCTGACCCTGCCAGATGATGCTCTTGCCCCCGTCGAACACCCACGTCGCTTCCTGCGTGTCGGGAAACTGCCAGTCGTCAGCGTAGTGAAAGCGTCCGCCGGTCGAGTTGACGCTCGTCGGATAGTCTACTCCGAGCAGCCAACGCCCTACATCGATCTCGTGTGTTCCATTGTTGCAGATCTCGCCGGTTCCCCAGTTGGTGAACCAGTGCCAGTTGTAGTGGATGACGTTGTCGCGATAAGGAGTGCGCGGGGCGGGGCCCTGCCACAGCTCGTAGTCGAGATTCGCAGGCACTGGAACGACTTTGCCCTTGCCGATTCCGGTGCGCGTGTTGGCGTACCACGCGCGCGCGAGATATGGCGTTCCGATCCGACCCTCACTAATCAACTGCTTGACCTCGATGAAGTGCGGACCTGACCGAGCCTGGGTGCCGAGCTGTACGTGCAGCTTGCTGTGCTTGCGCGCCGCGGCGACGATCAGCTCGTCCTCGCGCGGGTCGTGTCCGCTCGGCTTCTCGACGTACACGTGCTTACCGGCGTCGAGCGCGAGAATCGTGGCGGGCGTGTGCCAGTGATCCGGCGCTGCAATGACGAGCGCGTCGACGTTCTTGTCCTCCAGCACTCGACGAAAATCGGTCACCGTCTTGGGGGGCGTCGCCTGCAACTTCGATGTTTCCGCCAGCGCTTTCGCGAGCACCGTCGAGTCGACGTCGCAGAGATAGCCGACCGTCGTGTTGGCGCCGCGCGCGAAATCCTGCGCGTGCACCATTCCGCGTCCGTTCAGCCCCATCACGGCCACCACCATCTTCTCGGCCGGCGATCCCTCGAAGGCGAAGAGGGGGCCGCCACCGCGCGACGCGGCGAACGCGCCCAGGCCTGCGGCAGATGCCGTCTTCAGAAAAGCGCGGCGGTCCAGAGATTCCTTTCGTGTCATGACAGCTCCGAGTGTTACAAGATCCGAATCTTGATATTCCGGAAAAAAACTTCGTCGACGTGATCCTGCAGAACGATGTGGCCCGCGCGCTTTTGGGCGAAGCCCTTGATGTCCCGATATTTGCTTTTTGCCATGAGCGAGTCCATCAGCGGCGTGCCGAGATCGAAGTCGACGACTTTCTGGCCGTTGAGCCAATGTTCGCCATGATTTCCGCGAAAAACTACCGTCGACGAATTCCATTGACCTACGGGCGCCAGTACCTTGTTCGCGCTAGGCGGAATGAGATCGTAGAGGGCGCCCGCGCGGTGCGACGGAACCTTGTTGTCTTCGTGGAGGCTGTCGTCGAGCATCTGATACTCGAAGCCGAGTGCGGCGTGGTTAGGGGCATTTGCCATCGACATCTCTTCGGACATGTTGTATTTCACGCCGCTGTTTCCGGCGCGACTAATCTTCCATTCCCACGTGAGCTCGAAGTCGCGGTAGGTGTCGCGGGTCATGAGGTCGCCACCAGCGGCGGGCTGGCCATCTGGTAGTCGCGGAACCTGGCCGTCGGCAAGCTTCCTGATCG
>DHJM01000115.1:22226-22722 GCA_002404335.1 Gemmatimonadales bacterium UBA4720 | reverse complement strand
GTCATGTCTGCCGGGTTGCGAGATGCGCCGGCTCCAGCGTCGGCGCGAGCAGATGTATAATCACCCACGCCGTCACGTACGCAAGACCACACACGACAAAGATGGGCCCATAGTCGCTCCCGTTCGCCTGAAGAACCCGCCCCGTGGCCCGTTGGAATACTACGCCGCCCATCGCTCCGGCGAACGCGCCGATGCCGACGACCGAGCCGACGGCATACTTGGGAAACATGTCACTTGCTAACGTGTAAACGTTCGCAGACCACGCCTGGTGCGCCGCGGCAGCCACACCGACGATAATCACCGCGGCCCACATACTCGGCGCGCGCGACACGAGCGCGGTCGGCACGATGAGCAGCGCCATCGCTAGCATCGTCGTTTTCCGCGCTCGATTCACCGACCAGCCGCGTTTGATCAGTGCGCTCGAGATCCAGCCGCCGCCGACTGAGCCAACGTCCGCAATCACATAGACTACGATGATCGGCGCGGCGACCTGCGC
>DHJM01000115.1:20598-22131 GCA_002404335.1 Gemmatimonadales bacterium UBA4720 | reverse complement strand
CCACGGCACCCTCGCTGCGGCGAGCGATGCGTCGCCGGCCGGCTCAGGCTCTCGATACAGCGGAATCCAGAGCAGCAGCCAGAGAAGGCCCAGAGCGCCCGTCGCGACGAACGCCCATTGCCATCCCCACGTTAGCGCAATCCACGGCACGAGGAGCGGCGTGAGGATCGCACCCATGTTGGTGCCGGCGTTGAAAATCCCGGTCGCAAGCGCGCGCTCCTTTTGCGGGAACCACTCCGCGATCGTCTTGATCGACCCCGGGAAGATCGCCGACTCGCTAAGCCCAAGCATCGCGCGCGCGAATGAGAAGCCCGCGGACGTCCGGGCGAAAGCGGTGCCGATCGCGGCGACGCTCCACGCAACCACGGCCGCGGCCAACCCTCGACGCACGCCGATCCAATCGATCGCCCGGCCGGCGACGAGGAAGCCGAACGCGTACGCGAAGCTGAACCACGAGACAATGTCGCCGTAGTCGGCCTCGGTCCAATGCAGCTCGCGCTGGAGCGTCGGCGCGAGGATTCCCAGCACCTGACGGTCCACGTAGTTGATCGTCGTCGCGACGAACAGCAGCGCGCAGATCGTCCACCTGTAGGACGACAGGCGCTGTGTGTCAGCCGTGTTCGCCACTAGCTGGAACTATCCACGAGTGATTCCCTCCCAGAGTCCGTGGAGATACATCGCGCCCAGCGCGCGATCGTGAAGGCCGTAGCCCGGCTGTCCGGTCTCGCCCCAGATCATGCGTCCGTGATCGGAGCGAATCGGGCCCGCGAAGCCCGTGTCGCGCAGCGCGCCGAGCACCGCCCGCATGTCGACGTCGCCAAACTCCGACGGATGCGCGGTTTCCTGGAAAGAGCGCGTGCCGGTGCGCTTGATATTGCGGCAGTGCGCGAAGTGGATGCGGCCCTTTGCACCGAGGCGACGAACGATCGCCGGAAGATCGTTCTTGGGGTCGGCGGCGAGAGATCCGGCGCAAAACGTGATGCCGTTCGCGGGATCGTCGACGATGCCGGTCACGCGCTCGAGCGCCGCGCCGCTCGTGATAATTCGCGGCAGCCCGAAGATCGACCATGGCGGATCATCCGGATGCAACGCCATGCGCACGCCGGACGACGCAGCGACAGGAACGACGCGCTCGAGGAAGTAAGCAAAGTTGTCCCAGAGCTTGTTTTCGTTCACCGAGCGATACGCGTCAAGAAGTTTTCCGAGCTCGTCGGCACTATAGGCAGTCGCCCAACCCGGCAGGTCCGCCGTGCCCCGCGAAAAATCAATCTTCCCGAGCGCCGCGTCGTCAAACGCGAGCGCCGTAGACCCGTCGGCGAGCCGCCGCGCGAGGTCGGTGCGCGTCCAGTCGAACACCGGCATGAAGTTGTAACACAGCACCGGCACACCGGCACTTCCCAGGTTCCGTACGCTCTCGCAATAATTGTCGACGAGTCGCGAACGAGTGCTGCGGCCAAGCTTGATGTCCTCGTGGACGGGAATGCTCTCGATGACCGCGAGCGACATGCCGTGCCGCTCAACATCCTCGCGCAG
>DHJM01000115.1:20254-20403 GCA_002404335.1 Gemmatimonadales bacterium UBA4720 | reverse complement strand
CCACGCACGGCCGGAATCTGCCGGATATACGCTAGTGAAATCGGGTCGCGTGGCCCGAACCACCGAAACGTGATCAAGTCGCGACTACCCCTTCTTGTGCGCCGCAAGGTTGCGACCGCTGCGTCCTCATCGCGAAACCCGCAGGCTCG
>DHJM01000115.1:15305-20140 GCA_002404335.1 Gemmatimonadales bacterium UBA4720 | reverse complement strand
GCGTCGCCGGCGCCAATGCGATCCACGACCTCTACCTCATATCGAGGCGCGCGGTGGATCTTGCCATCTGCCGCGACGATAGCGCTCCAGCTGTTCAGCAACACCCGCGGATTCTCGCGCAGCGTGATAGCCACCGCGCGAAACTTGAATCGCTTTTCGAGCGCGCGCGCGACGTGCGCGTACGACTCCGCGTCTATGTGCTCGAACCTATCCCTCGCTTCGGCGCCGATGCCGAACACCACCAGCGTGTCCTCCTCGGTGGTGATGAGGACGTCCACGTACTCCATCAGCGGCTCCTGCACCGCGCGCGCCTTCTCGGCGCTCCACAGCTTGCTCCGATAGTTCAAATCGTAGCTGACGGTGAGCCCAGCCCTTTTGGCCGCGACCAGCGCCTCGGTCGTGACTTTGGCGGCGGATGCGCTCAGCGCCGGCGTGATCCCGCTGACGTGGAACCAGCGCGCGCCGCTGAACACGGAGGCCCAGTCGATGCTCCCGAGCGCAACCATGCTCATTGCCGACGCCGCGCGATCGTACAGGACGCTGCTCGCGCGGGGAGCGGCGCCGAGCTCCGCGAAGTAGAGACCCGCGCGGTCGTCGGCGGTCCATTCGATGTGTGCGTCCACGCCCTGCTCGCGGGCGCGGCTGGCGATCATGCGGCCGAGCGCGTTGTCGGGAAGGCGCGACACCCAGCGCGACGCCACCCCGAGCCGCGCGGCCCCCACGGCGACGTTCAGCTCACCGCCGCCGACGTAGGCGTCGAAGCTGTGGGCCTGCTCGAGCCGCTGAAAAGCCGGCGGCGTAAGCCGCACCATCGCTTCGCCGAAGGTGACGAGATCCATGCGCAATCTTACGCTCGCCCCAACCCGCTGACCAGATTCTACCCAATCATGTCATTTCCCGGGCTCGACCTGACTGGCCGTACCGCCGTAGTAATCGGCGCGACTTCGGGCATCGGTAGGGCGATCGCGCTGGGCCTGGCCGACGCCGGCGCGGACGTCGTCCCGACCGGTCGTCGAGCGAAGCTGGTCCGGGAAACAGCCCAGGCCGTCGAAGCCCGGGGACGCCGCTCGCTCGCGATAACCACTGACGTGTCGGACTCGGATTCCCTCCAGGCGCTCGCCGCTGACGCCATCGCAAAGTTCGGCAAGGTGGACATCCTGGTGAACGCGGCGGGCCGCACGGTGCGACGCCCGACGCTCGAGGTCTCGGACGCCGAGTGGGAAGAGATCATGGACACGAACCTCACCGGGATGCTGCGCGCCTGCCGCGCCTTTGGGCGTCACATGATCGAGCGGCGCTACGGCCGCATTATAAACATCGGCTCCCTGACATCTGTCGTTGCGCTTTACGAAGTCGCCGCGTACGGGGCCAGCAAGGCGGGCGTGGCCGCCCTCACGAAGTCTCTCGCGGTCGAGTGGGCGCCGCACGGCGTGTGCGTCAACGCGATCCTGCCCGGTGTCTTCCGAACGGCGCTCAACGAAGGGCTGCTCGACGGCACGGATCGCGGCCGCGAGCTATTGATGCGCACGCCGATGAAGCGCTTCGGTCAGCCGGAAGAGGTCGCGGGTGCCGCGGTTTTTCTCGCGTCCGAGGCGGCGAGCTTCGTCACGGGACACCTGCTGGCGGTGGACGGCGGATTCCTCGCCAGCGGCGTGAATCAATAGCGACGCGCTCGTCTTCAATACTTCGCACACGCCAAACAAGGCCGGAGAATCCTAATGCCTAATGCGAACGGCAAGATCTGCTACGTCGAGATACCGGCTTCCAATATCCAGGAGTCTGCTGATTTCTACGCCAGAGTGTTCGGCTGGCAGGTCAAGAAACGCGGCGACGGCAGCACCGCGTTCGATGACCCGACCGGCGGAGTAAGCGGCACATGGGTACTCGGCCGACCGTTGGCGGTCGAGCCGGGGCTGTTCATGTACATCATGGTCGCCAACATGGAAGCCACCGTCGACGCAATTAGTTCGGCGGGAGGCGAAGTCGTGCAATGGCTATCCCCAGAGACGCCCGAGATTGCGCGGTTTCGCGATCCCGCCGGCAACGTCATCGGGCTCTATCACCATCCGGGCCTCTAAGCGCCGCAGTATTCGGCAACGGGCGCGCACCCGCACCTGAGCCTTGGCGGCAGCGAAAAGGAGCCCCCGTGTGAGGGATTCCCCTCCGAAATTCAGGGCGTTCCTTACGGACCGCGCCGACCCAAAAGGGTATCATCCTTCAGTATTCGAACAACCACAATTCGATCAATTAAACCTGCCACTACGGCACATTCGATTGATCGATTCCTCATTGAGAAACCCATGTCGACCTTGAAAACTTTGATGGCCGTCTCGCTGGCGGGGCTGTTCGTCCTCTCCGCCCACGCCAATGGTCAGACCGCGACGTCCTCCGGCCCGCACATGATCGTCGTAAAGCTTGTTGATACGGGGAAACCCGTGCCCTACGCCTTCGAGCCCGCGATGGCTGTTGCGCAACGCGGCGATACCCTCCGCTTCGTGGAAGCCGCCGGCGTAATGCACAACGTACACTTCACGAAGCAGGCGCCGGGTGCCAAACTCGGAAGGGCCGCAACAGGGCCATACCTCACGACTAAAGGTCAGACGTACGACCTGGTGATCGACGGGCGGTTTACCGAAGGCACCTACGAGTATGTATGCCAACCGCATGAAATGATCGGGATGAAAGGCACGCTGGTCGTTAAGNNGGGACGAATCCGTTGCGAATCCAAACGTCGTCTGGGACTGCTTTGACCAGGCCAACTTGTTGAACGAGCCAGTCGTCGGGAAGCTCGATCAGGCGCTGGTATTCGGGATAGCGCGCGGTCTCGAGGCCGTCTCGGATGATCCTGGCGAAAAAGGCCACGGGCTCGACTGCGGNNTTGTCCCGCATTGGCTCATCGCTGATGCGGGACTTTTACACCCCGTGAGTCGGCTCCCACTCGCCGAGCGGGACGAATCCGTTGCGGATCCAGACGTCGTCGGGGACCGCAGCAACCAGCTCGATTTGTTGAACCAGCCACGCGTCGGAAAGCGCAATCAGGCGCGTGTATTCCGGATAGTGCGCGGTCTCGAGGCCGTCTCGAATGATCCTGGCTACGAACGCTACGGGTTCGACGGCCGGCAGCGCACCTTGAAAGTCGCGGCTTATCAACCGGTGCTCTAGCGGACTGGCTACGGCGATCATCGGAATCCGAAGCGTAATGTTCAACGGAGTCCGCCGATATTGCGAGGAATCGTGTCAGCGCGGCTGGACATTCGCGACATAGTCCGCTCCTCTCCGCATCAGCGCAGTGAACTCCGCTTCGTCCCCGCGCTGAACCGCGGACCTCACCTGCTGCACCGCTGACATCAGGCCATTCAGGGCCGACGCTCCGTACTCGTTCAGCGACTGAATCTCAAAGTAAAGGTGAGGGTTTTCGCTCGCTACCCGGCGCGCCACCTCGAGCTGCGCGTCAAAGGTTGTGCTTGAGAGCTGCTTCAACCTCTCCGCTTGTTCTCCGCTGTCGGCAAGCGCGGCAAGAAACGCGATGTTGACCGCGTGCGACAATCCGAGGATGTAAGCCACGGTACGATCGTGCGCATCCAGATCCATCTCCACCTGCACGGCCATCGTCGAAGAGAACAGATCCCGCGCTCGTCGAGTAGCCTCGGGCACTCCGACATCCACGAAGATGACATGGCGGCCGGAGAGGAGATCGGTATCCGGACCAAACATCGGATGGACCGAGGTTACGAGCACCCCCGCCTCGAACAGTTTTGTCAGTCCAGGACGCAGCGGAGTTTTCAGAGAGCCCACGTCGAACACGACTCCGCTTGGTTTTCGTGCGGCGAGCTCTTCGAGAATTGCGGCGGACTGCCGAAGCGGAGCAGCGACAATAAGGATGTCGTGCTCGAGCGCCGACGTGCGCCAGTCGTTCAGATGCGGAAACTCGCCCACCGGGCCGGCCGGATCCGCGATTTCGACCGTGAACCCCTGTGAATGGAGAAACCGGGCGAACCAGCGTCCCATTTTGCCCGCGCCGCCGATGATCAGGACTTTCCTGCCTTCTCCTTTCGTGCTGGCAAGAACTCTGTCTTGTTCCTGAACCGTGAGTGACGCGCGAATCAGCAGCAGCGCAAGGCGCTCGGCGAAATTGGGATCGAGATCGAGCCCGGTGGCGACACGCCTCACTCGTCCGATCACCTCTTTTTCCTGCCCGAAGTCACGGGTCGAGCGGCCTTCTCTGGCTTTGATGCGACCGATCTCGCTCGCGATCGCCTGCCGCTGAGCGACAAGCCCGAGGATGGATTCATCGAGCCGGGCGAGCTCGCTACGGAGTGTTGAAAGCTCGGGGACTGGAGGCTGCGGTGGGCTCAAGTATGGGTCGCCGGTGGTGACCAGGACGCCGCTGCCGCGTTCTGGCGCTTCCAGATTATTGCTTCCAGCATTGGCCCTCTGGGCTAGGCCGCAACGGTTGGTGCCCCGAGTCCCGCGAGCACCCCCCGCATGTAGGCGAACGACTGCTTCATTCCCGGCAGCGGGTCGGCGGCGTCGATCTCGTACTCGAGATTGACATAGCCGGCATATCGCATTGCGCGGAGCTGGCGGAAGATTTCCACGATGGGGATCTTCCCCTCGCCGACGATGCACTGGCTCTCCATCACTTTCAGATCGCGCAGATCCTTGACGTGCATGTCCAGGAGGCGCGGTCCGGCATCGACAACCGCGCGCACGACGTCCGTGCCCGTGCGCACCGTGTGGCCGACGTCAATGCACAGCCCAATGCGCGGGTCCATCCCCTTTACCGCCTTGAGGACGTCGTACGGCGACGGGAAATCCTTGTCCTCGGGGCCGTG
>DHJM01000115.1:13698-15188 GCA_002404335.1 Gemmatimonadales bacterium UBA4720 | reverse complement strand
GTGCTGACCATCACCGGCATCCCCGCCGCTTTGGCGTAGTCGAAGTACTTCCGCACGCCGTCGTCGGTGTCAGTCTCGAAGGTGATCAGTCCGCCGCCGACGATGTGCAGACCCGCGGCGTCCACCTCGGCTCGCGCCGCGGCGATTTCCGACGGCGACGCGTCGTACGGCAGGTGCACCGATTTGAAGTTGATGTACGGCGTGCCGAGGGCCTTGGTCATCTCGATGGCCTTCTCGCGCGAGAAGTTCCGGAGCGAAAAGCTGGCGACGCCGAGCTTCACGCCGACGTCCTCGGTCGGTGGAAGCGCGACGGGGGGCCGGCCTGTGGCCAGCGCAGCGCGGACGGCGTCGGGTTTTGTGAAGGCAGCGCCCACGGCGCCGAGGGCGGCGAATTTGAGAAAGCTTCGGCGGGGCACGTCGTGCTTGGACATCGTTCTCCTCTTGGGGGGTCCTTGCGAAACGCGGGGTGGATACTTACTTCGACCACTTGCCTAAACGATGAACCCGGCGCCGCGCGTCCGCTAGCGGTGCTATCATGTTTTGTCCGCTCCGACACTCGCTATGCTCTCGACCCTGTTCCTGGTGGTGCGGTTCGCCGTGATGATGCTCGCCGCGACCTACATCGGTCGCGAGAATCAGCTGAACGTTCGCATCCCCCGCCTCACGGCCGAAGTGACCGTCGATGGGGTGCTCAACGAGCCGGTGTGGCAGCAGGCGGACGTGCTCACGGGATTCTCGGAGTTCTCGCCGCACGATGGCATTCCCGCGGCCGATTCCACGCAGGTGCTCGTCTGGTATTCTCCGACCGCTTTGCATTTCGGTATTCGGGCCTTCGAGCCGCACGGCGCGGTGCACGCGACGCTCGCGGATCGCGACAAGATTGCCTCCGACGACAATGTGCAGATCCTGCTTGGGACCTTTCACGATCATCGCCAGGCCTATGTCTTCGGCGTGAACCCGCTCGGCGTCCAGATGGACGGCACCATAGTGGAGCAGGGGCAGGTCCTCACCGGGGGGTGGACACCGACTCTCTCCGGGCGGGTTGCACCGGATCTGAGCCAGGATTTCGTTTTCGACTCCAAAGGGCGCTTAACCGATTACGGCTACGAGGTCGAGATCCGGATCCCGCTCAAAAGCATCAAGTACCAGTCTGGTGACGAGCAGAGCTGGGATCTCAACATCGTGCGTGAAGTTCAGCACTCCGGAGCGGAAGATTCCTGGGTGCCCGCCAAGCGCTCGAACACGTCCTTTCTCGCGCAGTCTGGCACGCTCGACGGGTTGACGGGACTCACTCGTGGACTCGTGCTCGACGTGAATCCATCTGTTACAGAAAGGGTTAGTGGAGGCCCGGGGCCGAACGGGTGGGGATACGATCGCGCGGCGCCGCAGCTGGGAGGGCGAGTCCAATGGGGGATTACCAACACCCTCACTCTCAACGGGGCTGTGAATCCTGACTTCGCGGAAGTCGAGTCCGACGCGGGGCAATTCGT
>DHJM01000115.1:8864-13558 GCA_002404335.1 Gemmatimonadales bacterium UBA4720 | reverse complement strand
GCGGTGTACAACGTCATCCGCGCGCAGCGCGACATCGGCGGGCAGTCGCGAATCGGCGTCGCGTACACGGATCGCGTCCTCGGTGCCGATTACAATCGCGTTGCCGATGTGGACGGCCGGGTTGTGTTCGGAGACGTTTACAGCACTTCGTTTCAGGCCGCGGGCAGCTTCGACAAGACGGGTGGAGTTGTGCGCAATGCGCCGCTCTGGGAAGGCGTGTTCGCGCGCAACGGCAAGCAATTCGGCCTGCGCTATGTGTTGACCGGAATCAGCGAAGATTTCCGCGCGGGGAGCGGCTTCATCTCGCGCCCGGGAATCGTACACGCGGGTGTCGATCACCATTTGACCTGGTTTGGAGAGCGCGGGTCGAAGGTCGAGTCGCTTACCGGCGACATCCTGCTCGACGACCAGTGGCAGTATTCGCATTTCATCCACCGCGGTGACGCGCAGGACAAGAAGTTTCACCTCAGTGGGAATGCAGGTCTGCGGGGCGGATGGAATATTGGGCTCGGCTTTTTCTTGGAGACATTTGGCTTCGACCGGGGGCTGTACTCGAACTATCGGATTCTCGCTCCGACGGGGGACACGCTCCCGTTCGTCGGCAGGCCGCGCATCACCAACCACGATTACGTGTTCACGCTGGTGACACCGCAGTGGGCGATCTTTAGTGGGAACGTTCTATATGTCGGTGGCCAGGATGAAAATTTCTTCGAGTGGGCGCAAGCGAATATAGATCTCGTACAGCTCGGGCTGAGCGTGAGGCCGAGTGACAGGGCGCGCATTGACGGAACCCTGGCGTACCAGGACTACTGGCGGCGGAGCGATCACAGCCTGGTCGGGCGCAACGTGATCCCCCGCGTGAAGCTCGAGTATCAGCTCACGCGCGCGATCTTCATGCGGCTCGTCGGAGAGTACGATCTCAGCGAGAACGACGATCTGCGCGACGAGACGCGGACGAACTATCCGCTCATCATTGGAGGCCGGCTCGCGACGGCGTCGCGCGCGCGATCACTGCATGGCGATTATTTGTTCTCCTACCAGCCGACGCCGGGAACGGTGCTGTTCCTGGGATACGGTAGTCAGGCGGACGGCCTTCCCGACGAGACGCAGCGGTTCAACTGGCAGCCGCTCAGGCGCAGGTCGGATTATTTCTTTGTGAAATACAGCTACTTGCTGCGCATGTGAGTTTGTGAGGCCTTCATCGTTGATCAAAAAAAGCGCACCCGTTCGGGTGCGCTTTTTTTCGCTGTCGGGGCCGCTACTTCCAGGGGTTGAGAGTCTGATCTCTTACCAGGAAACTGGCTACCGTCGTGGCGTGTTCCACGCGCGCGATTCCTGCCGTGGTTCGATTGGCGGCGGAACCATAGTGCGCCAAGGTAATAGGGCCTATACGGCTCGCGAGATTGTCGAGCGCTGCCCAGTTGGGATAGGTCAGCGTGAGGGCGACGTTCCAGTCGTCCGGGTTCTCGAGCGTCGATTTCGTGGCGACCGTGTAGTTGGTGATGAGCCCCTGCCGTTTCTCTTCGTCCCAAACTGGCTTGCCGTGCTGACGGAAGTCCGCCCAAAACTGGTCAGCGTGTCCGGGCTTGATGCGGATCAGAACGACCCTCGTGACTGTGCCCGGGGTTGTGTTCGGCGACCCTTGCTGGGCAATGGCCGGAGCGGCGCAAAGCGTGAGGGCCAGCGCCGCGACTGCGATGCGTTTGTGCATTGTGTCCTCGTGACGGGTGGTTTACGAAGAGCTGCGATGCCTAGGCCGCCACAATAAGACATCCGATTCGTGGGCGAAAGAGGGAACCTCCGAAGCCACCACTTTCGACTTCGCGATCCTAGGGCACGACGGGTAGCACGAGGTGCGACGGCAACGAAGGGGAGCTGTAGACGCGCTGCGTCGCCTTTATGAAATCGGCCCCAGTCGCCTGGAAGATGCTGGGCACGAACCGCTGCGGATTGCGGTCGATGATCGGAAACCAGGTCGATTGCACCTGGACCATGAGCCGGTGCCCCTTGAGAAAGACGTGATCGTGGTCACGCAGTGGGATGTTCCACTCGATGGGCGTGTTCGCCGCGAGGGGACGCGGGTGCTCATAGCTCGTTAGGTAGCGGCCGCGCCGAACTTCCATCGCGATCGGCAGCTCGTATCCGTTCATCGATCGCGCGTACGCGCCAGGGTTGGCGCCCGCATCTGGGTCCCACCCATTTGGCTGAGTGTTCTCCGGATATACGTCGATCAGCTTGACGATGAAGTCGGCATCGGTGCCGGATGTGGACGCGAAGATGTCCGCCGCCACCTCACCGGTGATGGTGAGGTCGTGGTCGAGTGGCGCGCTCACGAAGCTCAATACGTCCGGCCGGTGGTCGACGAAACGCTGGTCTGCCACCTCCCATGTTCGCCAATCGCCACCAGGATATGTCGGCGAGATTGGACGCTGCCGGTACGGGACCGGGTTCGCGGGATCCGAGACGTACTCGCGATACTCGCTTCCTGCTTTTTTCGCGCCCGGTGCGTCGAACGACAGCGTGCCGTCGGCGTGCATATACAATTTTGTCGGCTTTGCCTCGACCGGTGGCCAGGCGGCGTAGCTACGCCAGCGATTCGCGCCCGACTGGAACGTGGTTGCTCGCCAAGCCGGCTTCTCGCCTCGCCCGTGCAGGTAGTAGCGGAAGAACGGAGCTTCGATCATCTCGCGAAACTCGCGCGCGGTCTCGTGGCCACCGAGCGCGATGAGGCCAATGCTGTCGCCCTTGAGCGCTTGCCATTCGCCGTGATACCACGGACCCGCAACCATGAAGTTCGTACCACCCGGGTCGTGCTCGGCCGCGTGACGAAAGATCTGCCAGGGGCCCCACGGATCTTCCTGATCCCAGAAACCGGCGACGTTCAGGTTCGGAACGGTGGACGCGTGGAGATGGCTGATCCAGGACTCCTTCTTCCAGAACGCGTCGTAGTCCGGGTGGGCAACGACGTCATTCCAGAAAGGGATGGTGCCATGCAAGTACGTAGAATTGATGTTCGAAAGCGGCCCCAGAGCCAGGTACCATGAGTACGTGTCGTAGGCGTCGAAGTCGAAATGCGTGTTCTTGTTCTTGTCGGCCTGCTCGAGCACTGCATACTCGACTGCGTAACTCTCGCGCAGCGCACCGAAACGGTGGAAGTCGTCATTCATCCACTGATCAACAGGGGCCGCCTGTTCGCTGATTGCCTTGAGCGCGGGGTGAGGGAGCAGGAGTGCCACACCGGTGGTGAATCCGTCGTACGAAACCCCGTACATGCCCACCTTCCCGGTGCTGTTCCGCACATGCTTCACGAGCCAGTCGATGCTGTCGTAGGCGTCTGTCGCATCGTTCGTGGCGGTCGGATCCGCGAGGTTTTCCTCCTGGCTCAGCTTGAAGATTCCTTCGGACTTGAATCGCCCGCGCAGGTTCTGGATCACGAAGATGTAGCCATCCTGCACCAGCTCCTTGAAACTGGGCGGTATCCGTGGAGGCGGTTCGCTCGGCACACCGTAGGGAGTGCGTCGAAAGAGAATTGGCAGTGGGCCCTTCTGGTCGGCCGGCGTCAAGATCACAGTTTGCAGGTGCGCGCCGTCGCGCATCGGGATCATCACCTCTTCGAAGGTGAAAGCCGGCTTCGGCGGAGGAGGTGATTGCTGTCCGCCAACATTGGCGGCGAGCAATAGCGCGGCGGCGAAGCAGAGACGTGTGCGCATTCGATCTACTCCGTTTCAGCTAGTAAGGAGCAAGCGGAAATATACCCCTACAGGATCTTGACTTGTGACACATCCCGCTGAAAAGACTATTGACCTAAGAGCCAAACAACCCATCGTTGGGCGCAGTGATGGTGAACCCACCATTCGCAGCTCACGCCGGGAGGCAATCATGTTCGTCGCAGTGGAGCACACGATACAGGATCCGGAAGCGTTCTGGGCAAAAGCAGGAGAGATCGTCCCCAATCTTCCGGCGCACGTGAAGTTGCATCAATGCTTCCCGAACAAGAATGGCACGCGCGGCATCTGCATATGGGAAGGCGAATCGGTGAGAGCGATTCAGAGCTATCTGGACGGGCAGGTCGGACACGTGAGCTCGAACGAATACTTCGAGGTGGAAAACAAGGACTCGATCGCGCTGCCCTCAGGCATCACCTCTTCGGCGAGGTCGGGCAGAACGTCTGACGACACGACGGGAAGGAGAGCGCCGGGAGCGTCAGCGCCTCCGGCCTGAGGCCAGTCTTGACGGTCGTTTGCATCCCCGGCATGTTGGACGAATGTTTATCGGAAGCCGCGCGCCAACGGAGGCCTCTGCTTGAGCCTGCCAATCGACAAAGTGCGCAGCGCACTCTCGAGCTCATATGCCGTCGACCGAGAGCTGGGCAAAGGGGGGATGGCGACCGTCTACCTCGCTCAGGACGTAAAGCATGATCGTGTCGTAGCGCTCAAGGTTCTTCACCCCGAGCTCTCCTCAACGCTGGGACCCGATCGCTTCCTGCGCGAAATCAAGCTCGCGGCGCGGCTCAATCATCCGCACATTCTCCCGCTCTTCGACTCCGGCGCTAGCGACGGAGTTCTTTATTACGTCATGCCCTATGTCGAGGGCGAATCTCTGCGAGACCGACTGGATCGCGGTCAGCAACTCCCAGTCGAAGAGGCAATCCATTACGCCTGTTCAATCGCTTCGGCGCTGGATTACGCGCATCG
>DHJM01000115.1:5956-8780 GCA_002404335.1 Gemmatimonadales bacterium UBA4720 | reverse complement strand
AACGTGATGCTCTACGAGAACGAAGCAATGGTGATGGATTTTGGAATCGCCAAAGCGGTAAGTGCCGCGAGCGGAGAGACCTTGACGCAAACGGGGGTGATGATTGGCACCCCCGCCTACGTGAGTCCCGAGCAGGCATCAGGCGATGAGCTCGATCACCGCACGGATCAATACAGCCTCGCTTGTGTTCTCTATGAAATGCTTTCTGGTGAGCGCCCATTCAGGGGAGCGACTACGCAGGCGGTGCTCGCAAAAAGATTCACCGATTCTGCGAAATCCCTTCGCTCGCTCCGGAGCGCCGTGCCGGAAGCGGTGGAAAACGTCGTAAAGAAAGCGATGTCGATCGACCGCGAAGAGCGTTTCTCGACTTCAGGAAAGTTTGGACGGGCGCTGGCTTCCGGGAATCTCGTCACACCGGCCGACACTCAGACGCTGCCGCAGGCGGTATCCACTGCGAAATCGGTCGCGGTGCTCCCGTTTGCCAACATGAGCGCGGATGCTGAGAACGAGTATTTCGCGGACGGGATGGCGGAAGAGATCATCAACGCTTTGACCAAGATTCAGGCGTTGAGAGTCGCGTCGCGCACGTCTTCCTTCGTCTTCAAGGGGAAGAACGAGGACATTGGCGAGATCGGGCAGAAGCTCAAGGTCTCAACGGTACTCGAAGGGAGCGTGCGAAAGATGGGGAATCGCCTGCGTATCACGGCGCAGCTGGTAAACGTTGCCGACGGATATCACCTCTGGTCGGAGCGTTATGACCGCGAGATGCAGGATGTCTTCGCTATCCAGGACGAGATCGCGCAAGCGATAGTCGAAGCGCTGCGTGTCATTCTAAGCGAGGGCGAGAAAAAGGCGATCGAGATGCCGCGCACCGTGGACGTTCAGGCCTACGATTACTACCTCCGCGGACGCCAGTATTTTCACCAGATGCGCCGCAAAAGCCTCGAATACGCCCGGCAAATGTTCAATCGCGCGGTCGAGATCGATCCCGGCTATGCTCTCGCTTACACGGGCGTCGCGGATTCATCTTCGTTCCTGTTCACGTACCACGACGCGCGCGAGTTCAACAAGAATCAGGCTGACATTGCGAGCAAAAAGGCGCTGGAGCTGGCGCCGGATCTTGCGGAGGCGCACGTGTCGCGCGGGATCTCGTCAACTATTAACAGGAAGTTCGACGAGGCTGAGCGGGAGTTCGAGTCGGCGATGCGACTCGACCCCAAACTCTACGAGGCTGCGTACTTCTATGCACGCGCGCGCAGGACACAGGGCCGGATGCCGGATGCGGCGAAGCTGTTTGAGCGCGCGGCCGCGCTCCGGCCGGAAGATTACCAGCCGCAGGTCTTTCTAGCGGACGTATACGCGAGCATGGGAATGCCGGCCGAGACCATGGAGGTTCGCCGACGCGCCGCGAAAGTGGTAGCGAATTGGCTGGAGCTCAATCCGGACGACGCGCGAGCATGCGTGTTAGGCGCGGCAAACCTGGCCGGACTCGGAGACCAGGAAGGAGCGCAGGCGCTGGCAACGCGCGCTACGGCGATAGACCCGGAAGATCCCATGCTTCTCTACAACCTCAGCTGCATGTACGCCCGTCTCGGCAACAATGAAGAAGCGCTCAAGCACCTGGAGAGCGCGATCGACAAGGGCTATGGCCATAAGGACTGGATAGAGCACGATTCAGATCTCGACCCCATCCGGGAATCTCCGCGGTTCAAGGCGCTACTGGAGGCGATGTAGCCGGGGGTCGCGCGGCTTTGGCCTTCCCTCGTGGAGGATTCATGAAAGGAGCGGACGCTCCGATCGAGGTGGCGTACGTTGCCAAGGGCGGCGCCGGCGATGCGGCCGGGATTCAGCCCGGAGACGAGCTCCTGAGCTAGTTCACTCGCTCCGTTACGCTATAATGCGTGACGGCGGAGAAGACGAATTAAACCGCGTCCGACAAGCTCGTAAAATTGAAATCCTTCGCCTTGATCGCCGGCATCACGACCGCACCACCAGCCTCCGTGCCAGCGAGGCGAACGGCCGGACTCATCGCCTCGAGATTGCTGAGCAGGAACAACGGCGAATCGTTGAACCGGAAGTTCTTGATCGCCTTCGAGATCTTTCCGTTCTCGATGAGGAACGTCCCATCGCGCGTGAGTCCCGTGTACAAAATCGTCCGGGGATCTACCTCTCGTAAATACCACAAGCGCGTGACGAGAACTCCACGCGCCGTGGACTTGATCAAGTCATCCATCGACGTCGTGCCGCCTTCCAGCTTGACGGATGACGGGAAGCCCGTCGCCTGCTTGCCCTGCTTCTGCGCCCAGAAGCGGGAGTAATACAGCTTCTTGAGCACTCCGCCCTCGACCCAGACCTGGCGCGAGAGCGGAAGCCCCTCGCCGTCGTAAGGCTGGGAGAGGAGCTGAGGGTCCTGGGGATCGGAGAAAATCGTGACGCGGCTGTCCACGATCTTCTCGCCGATCTTGTTGCCGCCGCCCTGCTTCGCAAAGGCGCTCCGTCCCTCGTCGGCATTGCGGGCGGCGAGCGCGAATCCCATCAGCTGGACGAGATCGCCCACGGCCTGCGGCTCGAGTATCACAGTGTAGCGTCCCGGCTCGATCGCTACAGGGTTGCGCGACAGTCGCGCCTTCTCGATGGCGTGCGCGGAAAGCCCGGCAAAGTCGAGCTGCTTCCAGTCCGGATGCTCGGCGCCCGCCCAACCCGAGCCGGTGCCGTCGTCGGTGCGCACCGTGAGCGTGTAGTTGGCGTTCGTCGAGCGGTTGTACGCGAACAGCCCGTGACCATTGCCGAGTGCGTTGGCGCCGGCGTTGACGACGATGAAGCC
>DHJM01000115.1:2692-5876 GCA_002404335.1 Gemmatimonadales bacterium UBA4720 | reverse complement strand
TTGGCGGTCGAATCGAAGTAGCCGTTCACCGGCACGTACGTCTGTGGCGGCAGTCCCGGCATCGTTTCCGGATCGTCGGGAGAGAGCTTGGCCAGCGCCTCCGACTGCGCGACGGCGCGTCGCAGCGAGTCGTCCGAGAAATCGTTGGTGACCGCGGCGGCGTGCTTCTTTCCGAACGCGCTCTGGATACCGATCGTGCCATTCACGACGCCGCCCGATGTCGACATCTGATTGGCCGCGAAGCGGACGTCCGCCTGGTAGCCGGTGGTCAGGTTCACCGAGATTTCGTCGGCCTTGGACATCTTCACGACTTTCTCTACGAGTGCGTGCGCCTGCTCGCGCGGCATCACCGCACCGTCGGGAATGAGCGACGCCGCGCGATCGAGAAGGGATTTCGGCCGTGTGGAGAACGCAGAACCCATCATGCCTTCCTCCCGGTGTTGATCACGTTGATGTTGCGGAAGCGGCTCGGCACACAGCCGTGACTGATCGCGTTCGACTGGGGCGGTTGTCCCTTACCGTCGTTGAATGCGCCGCCCATGAAGTAGCTCTTCGGTCCGCCGATCATGTCCATCGAGTTCCAGAAATCGGGAGTGCGCATCTGGTACGCGACGTCCTTGAGCTGGCCGACGATCTTTCCGCCCTTGATCTCGTGGAAAACCTGTCCGCCGAACTGGGCGTTGTAGCGCTGCTGGTCGATCGAGAACGAGCCGTTGCCTTCGATCGCGATCCCGCGATCGGTGGCGGCGATTATGTCCTCGTAGCTGATGTCCTTCGCGCCTGGGAGTAGCGAGACATTGGGCATCCGCTGGAACTGCACGGTTCCCCACGAGTCCGCGTTCGAGCATCCATGCGACCGTGCCGGTTTCCCCTGCGAGTCGTACCACCACTTGAGCCAGTTCGCCTGCTCGCGCGTCGTCTGGTAATCGTTGACGATTCCGTTCTTGATGATGAGGAAAGTATCGGGCTTCACGCCCTCATCGTCGTAGCCAATGGTCCCGCATCCGCCTTCCTGCGACCGGTCGCCCTGAATGTTCATGAAGTCGGGGCCGTAGCGGAATTTGCCGAGCATTTTCTCGGGCGGCGCGACGAAGCTGGTGCCGGCGTAGTTGGCCTCGTAGCCCAACGCGCGGTCCAGCTCCGTTGGATGCGCGATTGACTCGTGGATCGTGAGCCAGAGGTGCGTCGGGTGGAGAACGAGATCGTAGCGGCCGACTTCGACCGATTTTGCGCTCAGCTTCTGAACGGCTTCCTCCGCCCACTTGCCCGCGTTCCCGACGAGATCCTGCTCGAGCACGTATTCCCAACCGCGGCCGGCGGGCGCGACGACGTTGCTTCGGGTCTGGAAGTCCGAGTTGTCGGGCGCGACCGCGGTGATCGTGAAAGGAACCGCAACGCGGACGATCGTCTGCGAGATCACCGAGCCTTCGGTTGAGGCGAAGCTGCCGATCCTCCTTCACGAACAGCAGTCCCGAGTTCACGAACTTTACGCCCTTCACCTTGAGCGCTTCGGCGTTCGCCTTGAGGAGGAGATCTGCGCGCTGCTCGATCGGAATCGTGAAGGGATCGATCTTGAACGAGCTCGTCCACGTCGCATTCGGATATGCCGCGACCGGCGTGAGCTGCACAGGTTGGTCGCGGGCGATTCGATTTGCCTTGGCGATCGCGACCGCTTCCCTGGCCGCGGCGGCGACGCCGTCGGTGGTGAGATTCTTCGATGCGCCGAAGCCCCACGTCCCGTCCACGAGAGCACGAACGCCGGCGCCGACGTTGTCCACGTCGGCCGTCTGGACGATCTGTTGCTCGCGCGTGAACACGATGCTGTCCCGGTATCGCCCGATCCGGACGTCGGAGTAGCTGGCGCCCGCGGATTTGGCCGTATTGATCGCAGTCATCATGAGGGCGCGGACGGTATCGTCCGGCGGGAGCTCGACTTCGGTCGAGCGAATGAGACCGGCGAATGATTTGCTAGGCGACAAAGCGCTCGTCGCGGCGATGGCCGCGGCCGCCATTCCGCTCTGTTTGATGAAGTCGCGACGTGTTTTTTTCATGGTTCCCGGTGGGGTAGGCGGTTAATATCGGGGGCGGTCAGGCCCGTCGCAATCGGTTAGCTTTCCCATTCTGCACGCGATTCCGCCCCCTGGTCAACCCGGGTTTCAATGGCACTAACATCGGTCTCCGCAAAAGGGCATGGATTGTCGCGCGAGGAGCTACTCGCCGCGGCAGCTCGGCTGCGCGCCGAAGTGGGGAAGAGGATCGTCGGGCAGGAGGACGTAATCGAGGAGATTCTCATGGCGCTTCTGGCCGGCGGCCACGTGCTTCTGGTTGGGGTGCCCGGGCTAGCCAAGACGCTGATAATTCGCAGCGTCTCGGAGGCGATGGACCTCGAGTTCAAGCGCATACAATTCACACCGGACCTGGTGCCGAGCGACATCACGGGGACGGAGATCATGGAAGAGGATACGGCGACGGGGTCGCGCTCCTTCCGATTCGTGCGCGGGCCGGTGTTCGCCAACATCCTGCTTGCCGACGAGATCAACCGCGCGCCGCCGCGCACGCAGGCGGCACTCCTCGAAGCGATGCAGGAGCACCGGGTCACCGCCGCGGGCGTTACGATGCCACTGCCAGATCCGTTTTTTGTTCTTGCTACGCAGAACCCGATCGAGCAGGAGGGGACTTATCCGCTCCCCGAAGCGCAGCTCGATCGATTCCTGTTCGACGTCCGCATCGGCTATCCCGACGAGAACGCGGAGGTGGGAATCCTGCGCGCGACCACGGGCGCCGATCCCGAGCCGCTCGTGCCGGTGATCAGCGGCGAAGCGACGCGCGCGCTGCAGCGGATGGTGCGCGACATTCCAGCTGCCGAGCCGGCGCTAAGGTTCGCCGCGCAGCTGGTGCGGGCGACTCGGCCGACTGAATCAGACGCGAGTGAGATGGTCAGGAAATACGTGCGATGGGGCGCGGGTCCCCGCGCTGGTCAGGCTCTGATACTCGGCGCCAAGGCGCATGCGCTGCTCGCGGGGCGCTTCGCGGTTTCGCCAGCCGATATTTTGCGTGTCGCGCGGCCGGTACTTCGGCATCGTGTGCTTCCCAACTTTGCCGCGGAAGCAAAGGGCATCACGGCCGAGCAGATCATCGATCGCCTCCTCGAGGAAGTGAAGCCGCCGAAGAGTGATATCAAGCT
>DHJM01000115.1:0-2648 GCA_002404335.1 Gemmatimonadales bacterium UBA4720 | reverse complement strand
CTACTCGACGCGGTGCGCGGAATTCGCTGGCCCGCGCGCTCGGCTGTGCGGGGCGGAATTCCCGGCGCACACACTTCGCGGCTCCGGGGCATCTCGGCCGAGTTTACGGAGTATCGTCCGTATCGGCAGGGCGACGAGACACGGCGGATAGACTGGAAGTTGTTCGCACGGAGCGACCGGGCCTACATCCGGCTCTCGAACGATCGCGCGATCTTGCCGACGATGATCGTACTCGACGCCAGCGCGTCAATGGCTTTCCCCATAGCGACGAACGCCAAGTGGACGCTCGCCACGCAGCTCGGAGTCGCGCTCGGCGCCGTGGCGCGCAACAGCGGTGATCCGGTCGGACTGGTCGTCGCGCACGGCGACGAGCCGCTGCTACTTGCTCCACGCATGCGCCGGAGCGTGACGCACGACATCATACGCGCGGTTTCAGCGACCAGACCCGGCGGCAGTGGTCCACTTGCTCCGTCGGTATCGATCGCAGCGCAATCCGGTGGGCGGCTCGTGATCGTCACCGATTTTCTGGGCGACGCCGAGGAGCTGCTCACGGTTGCGAGCAGACTGGTGGCAGCGGGAAGGGAGGTCCACGCGGTGCACGTGATTGCTCCCGAAGAGATAGACCCGCGGAGCGAGGCGGCGATGGTCTCCGACCCCGAGGCGCTTTCTGTGCGTCGAGCACTCACCAGTGACACCCGTGAGCTGTACGTCGCGGCCTACGCAACATGGCGTGATCGCATCGCGCACGACTTCAGCGACGCCGGAGTCGCGTACGCCACGGCGATTGTCGGAGACGAAACACCCGACCATCTGATACGCCGCATCACTGCGCCGCGTGGGATGTCGGCAACCGCATGACCTTCCTGGCGCCGGGTTTTCTCTTCGCCTCGCTAGCGGTCGCCGCCGCGATAGTCGCGCTCCATTTCATTGTGACGCGTCAGCCGCGCGCCGCGATTCTGCCCACCGCGCGATTCGTCCCCGACACACGCGCGACCACCGTTGCGCCAGCCAGGCGCCCGTCGGATTTGCTATTGATGCTTCTGCGCGTGCTACTCGTGCTCGCCGCCGGCGCGGGCCTGGCGAAGCCAGTTCTCACACCGTCGCGCGGAGCCGAAGCACGCGTGATCCTGGTCGATGTCTCGCGCTCCGCCCGCGATTCAATCGCGATTCGCGACAGCGCGCGCCGGATTTACCGGAATGGCGACGCCGTCGTCGCCTTCGATTCTTCCGCTCACATCGTAACCGGAAATGTCGCCGACACTCTTGGAGCGTTGCGCCCGACGACCAGACGCGGAAACCTGAGCGCGGCCCTCATCGCCGCGCTGCGCGCCGGAAGCAGCCTTCGCGATCGCGCCGACAGCCTCGAGCTGGTGATCGTATCCCCGTTCGCGAGAGAAGAGTTCGACGCGGCAACCGGCACCGTTCGGAAACTGTGGCCAGGCAAAGCGAGGTTGGTGAGAGTCCCTAGCCCCGCCACAGATACGGCAGCGGGCGCGAGCAGCCTGACGATCAGCGCCGCCCCAGACGACCCGCTCGCAGTAACGGTAGGATTGGTACCGAGCGCGGCGACAGTGGGCGGGTTGATCGACCGCGGCAGCGTAGAGGATGAGCGGCGAGGGATGTCCCCTGAGGAAGCGGCCGCAGCCAGCCCGGCCGCAAGGCCGGGCGGTGCAGCGAGCCGCCAGGCGAGCATGCAGGCGAGAGCTTCCGAAGGGGACATCCCACGCCGCTCGGCCGCGCCACTGATCGAATGGCCCGCACAAACCCGCCCAAGGCTCGCAACTCAACGCTCCGTGAGAGACACGGTTGGCGGCGTGATGGCCGGCGACGCGGTCGTGGTCTCGACATTCGACCGCCAATGGTCCTTTCCGCCGGACTCGCTACGCGGCGCCGAGGTGATTGCGCGATGGGTTGATGGCGAGCCGGCGGCCGTGGAAAAACCAGACGGCGGCGGGTGCGTGCGATCCGTGGCGATTCCAGTAACACCTGTCGGCGATTTNNCGACGGTACCGGCTGCGTGCGCTCGGTGGCCATCCCAGTGACGCCAGTCGGCGATCTCGTTATCAGACATGACTTCGTGCGCTTCGTGGCGTCGTTGTCGCGGCCGTGCTCGCAGATAACGTCACTGATTCCCGCCGATCCAGCCGATGTCGCGAAGCTCGAGGGAAAAGGCGGCCTCGCTCCACGCGCGGCGTTCCAACCGCTCACAGACGCGCACTCCGATCTCGCACCCTGGCTTTTCGCGCTGGCGATTGCGGCCGGGATCGCGGAGTTGTTCGTCCGCCGCCGTGAAAGAGACACGACAGCGCTCGCCCGAACCGGAAAGCCCTCGGCGTCCGACGAGGCGCGAGCGGCATGACAGTCATCGAGAGAGTTCGCCGAACTCAGAAGATCCTCGGCGCGGCCGCACTGACGAAGGCGTTCGCGTGGGGACTGGCGGCGACACTGGCGATTCTCGCCACGATTTCATTCCTGTCGCTGGCGATCCCGCGCCTTCGAACCGACTCCGCGCTGTACGGGACCATTGCCCTGATCGTCGGAGCTGCAGTCGCGGCCGCGATCCTCTGGCGATCGAGACATTTCGTTTCCACGAACCGCGTCGCCCTGTGGATCGAAGAGCGAATCCCCGAGCTCCACTATTCCCTCGT
>DHJM01000150.1:9836-10303 GCA_002404335.1 Gemmatimonadales bacterium UBA4720 | reverse complement strand
GTGCAAGACGCGCAACCGGTACCTCTTCGTCATTGGCACCAGCCAAGCTACGCCCCACGTTTCGGGACTAGCCGCGCTCCTCGACTCGCAATACGGCGGGATGCTCACTCCTGCGCAGCTCCAAACGAAAATCCAGCAGTGCAGCGACGACATCGGTAAGGATGGTGCGGACCCCTTCTTCGGTCAGGGTCGCATCAACGCTTTCAAAACCGTGACGGGAACTGGGTGCAATAATTCAACTCCATAAAGGGCAGCCCAAAGCCGAGTTGCTGTAGAGAGAAGGGGACACGGATTTCCGTGTCCCCTTTGTGTCTCAGTAATTTTTCGTCGTCCCTGTCTGCGCAGTCAATCTGACCACGCAATACGGATTGGAGCGATATCGTTGGGGCGTGAAAAAGCCTGAAGAAATCGAAAAATTCAACTTCGAGAATATCACTCTCCACACTTTTGAAGACGGCGACTTCAAG
>DHJM01000150.1:9199-9705 GCA_002404335.1 Gemmatimonadales bacterium UBA4720 | reverse complement strand
CGGCATCGCGAAGATCGCTATGAATTATCTCACGTCTCGCCAAGGAACCGAATTCGCGCTTCTTCCCGCCTTCGATCCGATTCGCAGATTCGTCCGATACCCACCCGGGTCACTGACATAGGCTCGCACATGGAAACCCCCCTGTGCGGCTATCTATGCGGCTTGGTGAGCGGAGCGGGCTTTCAAGAGAACCTCACCGAGTGCGCGCGCGACTTCCCCCTTATCCTTCGTTTCCGTATAGCAGCGCGTCATTGACGCTGTTTTGTGGCGCAATGGCATCCGGACTTTGGATTCAGGAACACCACTGTCCGTCCCCTACTGGTCTAAACAGTGACGAAGATCGTGGATATGCACTGCGACCCCGGCCTTCTTGCACGCCGCCACCCCAGTGGTCCCTTTGCGAATGCAACCAACTTTGCCTGGGCCGGGTGCCGCTGCCAATCAGGGGACTCACCACAATCGAGGGTCGATTTCCCCGATTCCGCCGCCCACGAACGCGGGTGTAA
>DHJM01000150.1:8237-9163 GCA_002404335.1 Gemmatimonadales bacterium UBA4720 | reverse complement strand
AAACGCCTTCAAGCGGAGAAACCGATGTTCGCGAAGCGCCAACAGGATTTGCTCGCGGCGCGCTACGACCTCGCTGACCGGCCGGCCAGGGGAACGGCCATGTCGCGCGGCAAGCCGGTGCAAGACGGCGTGCGCGTCAAGTTGCCAGCGGGCATGACCTGGGAGAAACTCGCGGCCTTGTCGCCGGAGGAAGTCAAGGAAAAGCAGCTCTGGCCCGCCGGTTTTCTTCCGTTGCCGCATCCCCACCACGAAGCAGGCGGCATGATCTTCCCCAAATTCCTCATCGAGGAAACGAAGAAGCAGACCGATCGGGATCTGACTCGCTTCGACCTCGACTTCGACTTGCCGGATCATTTTCTGCCCGAGTTCCCGGCGCCGATCTATCTGACAACAAGGCCGGATCTGGGCGACGTCTCGCAAGGGAAACTGGTGACGCTCAGCAACTTCAACGAGTTGTTCAAGGACATCCTCAATCCCAAGCAACTCGAAGGATTGCGGTTGCTGGTCACGCCGTTTCCCCAGCAGCAGTTCAACGCCATCGAAGACCGCCGCAGCTTGAAGGCCTCTCAGGGCGTGGCCTGCTTCGACTGTCACGCCAACGGCCATACGAACGCCGCCACCCACACGGTCGGCGATATTCGGCCCAATGAGCATCGGCATCGGATCGACACGCCATCGCTGCGGGGCCTGAACATTCAGCGCCTGTTCGGTTCGCAACGGGCGATGAAGACCGTGGAGGACTTCACCGAGTTCGAGCAGCGAGCCGCCTACTTCGACGGCATCCCGGCCGACGCGGCGCGTAAAGGCACCAACGTCCTCGAACGCGGAAGCCAGGTGCATTTCATGGCGGAGTTCCAGGCGCTGCTCGACTTCCCGCCCGCGCCGAAGCTCAACGTCTTCGGCAAGCTCGATCCTGCCAAAGCCAG
>DHJM01000150.1:7889-8025 GCA_002404335.1 Gemmatimonadales bacterium UBA4720 | reverse complement strand
CGCCGTATTACACCGACAACACCATGCACAACCTGAAGGTGGAGCGCTTCTTCAAGGAGGTCACGATTAACGGTCGCACGGCGTCGGCCGACGGCCCGATCAAGACCTTCCCGCTGCGCGGCATCAAGGACTCGCC
>DHJM01000150.1:4247-7737 GCA_002404335.1 Gemmatimonadales bacterium UBA4720 | reverse complement strand
AAAGACATCGAGGGTCTCGCCGTCAAGAATGACGAGTTTCGCCGGGTGCTCTACACGGCAAAGAACTGCCAGCTCGTCGTCATGGCGTTAAAGCCCAGGGAAGAGATCGGGGCGGAAGTCCACAAGCTCGACCAGTTCTTTCGCGTGGAGGAAGGGACGGGTGAGGCCGTTCTCGATGGCGTTCGGACGGCGATCCGCGCGGGCTTCGCAGTGCTCGTCCCGGCTGGGACCAATCACAACATTATCAATACCGGCAGTGTTCCACTGAAGCTCTATACGCTCTATGCGCCGCCGAATCATCGGGACGGCGTCGTCCACCACACCCGCAGCGACGCGGAGGCCGACAACGAACACTTCGACGGCAAAACGACGGAATAGAGGGTCGACTGGGCGCCGGGCTGATCTCCGCCCGTGGACTGCGGGCCGCACTCGAACGAGCGCCCGCCGCTAGCAACTACCGCGATTTCTAAAGTTTGGTGATATAAAAGCGGCATTTGGGTCATCTCAAATCAACATTGCCGCCCGAGCGGGTGATATGAAATCGACATTCCGCGCGCTGACTTGGCACAACACGCGGCGGATGATTCGCCGAAGAGAAACGCCATCAGCGCCAGTCGATCTTGCATTTCAGTTCGACTCGTGCGCAATTGAACCTTCAAGTTCTGCCTGGCCTCCGACGTCGCGACCGGGTTCACCCATGACGTGGGAGTGATCATGAAACGTATTCTGCTCGTCCTTCCGTTCGTGCTCGCCGCATGCGACAGCGGCTTGACCGGACCCTCCAAGAATCTCGTTCCAACCGTGGCCAGCCTGAGCGTGAGCGGTCAACCTCCGGTAGAGGTTGGACCAATCGCCGTCGTCGCTCAGGAAGATATTGGTACCTGCAATAATGTTTGGGCGTTGGACAGTTTCGACAAGTTCTACACGATCACGCCCAACAAGGACGGCACGTATAACGTACAAGTGAACTATAAGGACGGGACGTTCGTCACTCTAGCTGGGAAAAGCCCGGGAGCATGTGAAAGTGGTACCGACAACGGGAACACTGTCGCTGCTGGTGTTATGGGCAAAACGCACCAGGAGTACAACGGAACTGTTACAGGAACACTTTCGGGTAACAGTTGCACACCCGAAACCTGTTTCGACACAACCAGCATCCTAAATACAGTGTTCAACCCCGGTTGGACATGGACAATCCTGTCTGATGGTGGTCACTGGACATGGACAGGGCACTACGAGGCAGGAAGCAACGGTACTTGGTTTGATACCTCGGTGAATTGGCCGTTAAACGATAGAGGAGATATCACAGGAACCTAAGTTTCATCTGAGCAAGGCACTTGCTCACAAGGTTGAACTTGTAAAAGCGCAAAACCCCGCTTCGCCTTTTGGCGGTGCGGGGTTTTTGGTGCCTACAATCTATCTGGAAGCGTCCGGTGTGAACCGCGATTCAG
Organism: Gemmatimonadales bacterium UBA4720; assembly: GCA_002404335.1. GTDB lineage: Bacteria > Gemmatimonadota > Gemmatimonadetes > Gemmatimonadales > Gemmatimonadaceae > UBA4720. Next base: position 6,286 of record DHJM01000150.1, on the reverse strand, counting down.
ATTGCGAACGACGAACCCGTATTGCAGAACGCTCGAGACGTCGACGGATCGCGAGACAGCATCAACCTCACTCGCGGTATTTGCCTGGATTAAGTCCGTCCCCTGCGTCGAGAACACCCCCGTCGTCGTGTTGAGATCTACAGCTCCCCCTTGGTTCTGGTGGCTCGGAGTGAATTGCTGCCGTTCCTGCTAGCCCTGCCCGTCCGGGAGCGAGGACGGAGGGGCCAGGCGTTTTCCGATCCTAGGGAGTGCGATGCGAGTGAGCATTCATGCATGCATCCGTCTCGCTGGTCTGATGATGGAAGGGCGGTGACGGTCTATTATTGCTTTGTGTGCCGGGATGTGTGCCAAACCCACCCAAGCCCAGAACAACTGGAATGACCACCTCCGAAGAAGTCTGGCCTAAGTCCTAGAGAGAGGGCAACTTGTCGCAACTAGCGAATCTTGAATTATCTCATGGTTGTGACTTTTAATCCGTAGGTCGTGGGTTCGAAACCCACCCGGGTCATTTCCTATGTTGTTGGAACGTAGGGCACGACCGATTCAGGTTACTTGCTAGGGATGCCATTGAACACGCGCTTCCGGGTCGCAGCAATGGCCGCTGTCGTCCTGATCGCGATCGCGTTTGCGGCTTTCGCCGTCGGCCGGCATTGGCAACAGGCAACCCAGCCCGCTGGCGCGCCGCGCGCCGAGTTCGTCGGCGCCGCGGCGTGCGCCTCGTGCCACGCAGCCGAGGACGCGTCCTGGAAATCGTCGCAGCACGCCGCCGCCATGCAGGAGGCCAAGCTTGGCACGGTGCTCGGCCGGTTCGACGCCACGCGCTTCACGAACGGCGCCGTCACGTCGACGTTCTTCCGCCGCGGCGATCGCTACTATGTGAACACCGACGGCGAAGACGGCGCGCTGCACGACTACGAGATCCGCTGGACGTTCGGTGTCTATCCGCTCCAGCAGTACCTCGTGGAGCTCACCGGCGGACGCGTGCAGGCGCTCACCGTCGGTTGGGACGCCCGCCCCGCCGTCCAGGGCGGGCAACGCTGGTTCTCGCTCACGCCTGGTCACGGCGCTGGACCGCGGGACGAGCTCCACTGGACGGGGAGTCAGTACAACTGGAATTCCAATTGCGGCGACTGTCATTCGACGGCCTTCCGAAAGGGCTACGACGAGCGCACCAATGAGTTCCGCACGTCGTTAGGCGAAATCAACGTGGCGTGCGAAGCGTGTCATGGCCCTGGCTCGCGGCACGCACGGTGGGGGCGCCATCCCGCTTGGCTGCGCCGCATCTTCTGGCACGACGATGGACTCGAAGCGCGGCTCACCGAGCGTCGTGCCGTGCATTGGACCACCGATTCGACGTCGGGAATTCCCTATCGCAGCGCGCCGCGCCGCACCGATCACGAGATCGAGACGTGTGCCCAGTGCCATGCCCGCCGCGTGCACATCGCCGATGGCTATACGGCAGGCGCGCGCATGTTCGACTACTACATCCCGCTCATCATCTCCGACTTGTACCATCCGGATGGCCAGCAGAAGAACGAGGTCTACAACTACGGGTCGTTTCTGCAGAGCAAGATGTACGCAGCCGGCGTGACCTGCTCCGATTGTCATGATCCGCACACGGCGAAATTACGCGAACCAGGCAATCGGGTCTGCACACGGTGCCACCTGGCGGCGAAGTACGACACGACCGCGCACCATCATCACCTCGCCGCCGGCCCCGGCGCGACGTGCGCGTCCTGCCACATGCCGGCGACCACGTACATGCAGGTCGATCCACGTCAGGATCACAGCATCCGCATCCCGCGGCCGGACCTCACAGTGGCCATCGGTGTCCCGAACGCCTGCAACGCGTGCCACACGAATCGCGACGCACGCTGGGCCGCTGCGCAGATCCGTGCCTGGTATCCCAGTCCGGCGCCGGGATTTCAGCGCTTCGCCGGCGCGTTCGCGGCCGACGACCGGCACGACCCCAGCGCGAACGACTCACTCGTCCGTGTGGCCAATGACTCCACCGAGCCATGGTTCGTGCGCGCTTCCGC
>DHJM01000150.1:0-4192 GCA_002404335.1 Gemmatimonadales bacterium UBA4720 | reverse complement strand
GCGCCGATTGCCGATTCACTGAAGAGCGCCGATCAGCGGCGCGCGTTCGATGCCGCGGCCGCGGAGTTCGTTTCGAGCCAGCGCTACAACGCCGAGCGGCCGGGCAATCACCTCGTGCTCGGCGTGTTCTTCGCGCAGCGGCGCCAGCTCGATTTGGCGGAAGCGGAGTTCCGTGCGGCGCTGCGGCTGGATCCACGAATGGCCGAGGCGGAGGGCGCGCTTGCGGCAATCCAGAGGGCCCGGGGCGGCCCGCCCTCGCCGCAGCGAAATCCCCACTGAGAAACTCGGCATTCCCTGTTCAAACGCGGCGGCTGACCGGTGCGGGGTTAGCCAAAAGGTCCGCGCGGGAGCCACACGGCGCTAACTGGGCTAATGAGTTGGCTATGACTTTTAATCCGTAGGTCGTTGGTTCGAAACCCACCCGGGTCACTTGAAGAATTGATGGCCATCACAGGAGGAAGGGCATTTTTCCGGGGGCGGGCGTAGTCTGGCTCTGCTGCGCAGGTCGGCACTACATTAGTTCTGAAGTCCGGATTCTCCTCGGACTCCAACTCGGATAACCGAGATTCGAACCCGTCACGGGTCTCTCATGCCGAAGCCGAAGAGAAAAAGACAGCCGGACCTCTCTCGCGCGCTCAATGCGGTGCGGCGGATGGTGCGTGGTCTTCGCTCCGCGGCCGAGGCTGTCGAGCGCGAATTGAGCATCAGCGCGGCACAGTTGTTCGTGCTGAGGGAGCTGGGCCAAGTCCCCGATCTGTCCGTCAAGGATCTCGCGGCGGTCACCATGACGACGCACAGCACCGTGTCGCAGGTCGTGGGTCAGCTGATCACGAAGGGGCTGGTGGCGCGGACGTCCGACCCGACCGACGGCCGCCGCGCCGTGCTTCGCCTTACGCGGCCGGGCGCGAGCCTCGTGAAGAGATCGAAGCGCGTGATCCAGACAGATCTGATCGAGGGATTCGATACCCTCGGCAAGTCGGATCAGCAGGCGCTGGCGAATGGCCTCGAGAAATGGCTCGATGCATCGGGCCTGGCCCGAACGCACCCGCGGATGCTCTTCGACAAGCCGCTCCTGGAAAAGCGTGGATCACGGCCCGGGGCCAGGTCCCGGGCAATCCAAGCTAGAGAGAGACTGTTGAAAATGAAAAAGGGACGTCTCGGGACGTCCCTTTTTCACTCCAACCGCTTATCACCTGATTAGGTGCAGGTGATCACACCGTTTCGGATCTCTCTCACTTTCCCCGTCCATTATTGACGAGCATTGGTAGCAGAGGCAACGCAGAATGCGTCGGTACCGACGCATCGTTACGTTGGGGTCCCGGGAAGGCCTTAGGGCGACCCTTCGGGGAGCTTGGGAGGCGCGCCCGGGGGAGCGGAATCGCCCTTGTTTTCGACTGGAGAAGTGGCAGGCTCGGCACCATTCGCCGGGGGCATCGGCGACCGCTGAATTCCGCTATCCACCTTGCGCATCAAACTCACGAAGGTAGTCGCGGCCTCCGGCTCGAATTCCGTTCCGGCCCGCTCCTCGAGGTACGTGAGCACACGCTCGCTCTCCCACGCGTCCCGGTAGGGACGCCGCGTCCGCAGAGCGTCGTAAACGTCGCACACGTGAACCAGCTTGCTCGCCTTGTGGCAATCGCGGCGGTAGTGGTGCGTTGGGTAACCCTGACCGTTGATCATGATGTGGTGCTCATGCGCCACTGCGGCTGCAAGGTCGAGCCGGCGCCCGCTCTCGATGATCATTTTCGCTCCCGCAACCGGGTGCGCCTGCATCACCTGCCGCTCCTGGTCCGTGAGTTTGCCCGGCTTGTTTAGAATATCCTGTGGGATGTGCACCTTGCCGAGATCGTGCAGCAGTCCCGCGACGCCGAAGGTGCGAACGTCCTGCGGCGCCAGCCCCAGGGATTCCGCCAGCGCCATCACCAGCACCGAGACATTGAGTGAATGCGTGGTCGTGTATTCGTCGAACTCCCTGAGCTGGAGTAGCGGCAGTATCATCTGCTGATCGCCGTGCATCGCCATCGAGAGCGACCGCACCACCGCTTCCGCCTCGGCCAGGGGCAGCTTGCCGCGCTCCTGAACTTCCCGGTGCATCGATTGGATCGATGCGGCTTCCTCGCCGAGCGAATACGCGATTGTGGCGATGGGCGCGGGAGCATCAAACATTGTCTGCAGTTCCCTGGTTTCTCCCCGTATGCCGAGAGAACCGACCTTGATTCCGGTGGGGCGGTTGGGCCGGGCTTCCGACGTGTCGATGACGGAGAGGGTAATGCGGGCCATCATCTCCTCGAGGAACTCTTCGTACTGGTCGCGGGTGACGTTGGTGTCCAGCTCTATTCTCTGCACGCCGGCGTGCGCCAGACGCGTTCCCCATTCCCAATCGCCGAGCTCGCGAAGCGCTGTCTCCTGGTAGATAGTCTCTTCGCCAAGAAACGAGAACCGCGGATTGGTGTCGTGCTGCTGGAGGTCCTGGAGGCAGCGGAACGATCTGTCCACCGCGCGCTCGCGCGCCGGGTGTCCTTCGTTGTACAGAGCCATCGTCGAGACAGCTTGCCCGAATGACACGAGAAACCGGATCGGATCACTCATTCCTGGAAGCCTTCCCCGGGGTGGTCGTTCCTCGGCCGCGCGCCACCTTTGCGCGTACCTCGGGATCTCTACTCTGTCCGGCGAGCCTGACAACGGTTTCCGCCGCGGGGTCGTCCAGCCAATACGCGGCAACCATGGTGAGCGCAGCCAGCATTTCCGGTGTCGACGCGCGGAGCTTCGGCTTTCTCGGCCAGTGAGCCTCGGCAACGAGGTAGCTCAGAAGCCAGGCGAGAGTCGAGGGTGTGCGCAGCTGGGCGACTATCCGGATTCCCATCGTGCGGAGCTGGGAGTCGAGCTCGCCGCGATCGACTCGCTGCCTGATCAACTCGATTCCGGCAGGCGGACATCTTTCCTGCGCAATGGTAAGGCCGGCGAAAACGACTCTGTCATCGGTGTCCGTGAGCGCGCTCATGATGGTCTCGTCACGCTCCGTCGGATTGCGGAACAGGAGTCTAACCGCCTCACGTCGGACCAGCGGCTCTTCGTTGGCGAGGTAGTTGATCGCGGAAAAACCCGATGGCAGCGTGCCCAGGCGTCCAATCAGCGCCAGCAATTCACGCTGAATGACAGGTGGAGAGTCAGGAATCCGCTCTGCCACCGGCGTGCCCACGTCATCGCCAAGGGATTGAAGCAGATCGTAGAACTGGGCGCGGATTTTTGCGTCGTCGAAGACGGCGGCGGCCGAGAGCAGCGTCGGCGCGATCTCGATTCCGGTGCGGCGCGCGAACCGGGCGACCAGCGGCATGTCTACGCGCGGCAGCTGGAGCAGAGCTTCGAGGACGCGCTCCCTTTTGAGGAATTGCCAAACCGGTGCGCCTGCCTCTTCGCTGGGCGCGCGTTCGACCAGGTCCAGCAAAACCTCGGCGTGACCCGCTTTGTACAGATCGACCATCGCGGCGCGGACCTGCGGTCCCATGGAGCCCACTTCGATCGCGATTTGAACCATCCGCTCGGGCTCGATTTCCGTGGGCACCGCGTCACTCGACTGTTTCTGGGCGGCACTCCTGGAACTGGACATGCTCTCGAGCACCTGGCGATACGCCTCGGGATTGGGGTCGTCGAGGGTCCAGTCGTCGACGAGACGGCGCATCACGTCCCGAATCGACGGGTCGGTCTTGGCGCGCGGTCCGCCCGACGACGGGTGATGCGCGAGCTTTGACAACATTCTCAGCATCGAGTGAGAAACGGTCTGTCCCTCGGCAGCGGATGCCGCCTTCACCAGGTCGATTACAGCTTCGACGGTGATCCCCTGCGAAGCGTCGAGGAGGAATCTCCGTCGCTGTCCCTTGTCTCCTCCCATCTCCAGAAGCCGCTCGAGCGTCGATTCCTTGAGCGATCCGACCAGACGCGACACACGCCTCTGCAATCCCGCCGCTTCGGGTCCCTCGGCGGTCTTGAGCTCCTCGCCGATCTGGAGCAGGTAGCCAACGATGACCTGGTCGTACGCCTCCTCGCGCTGGTGCTCGTCGATTGCGCGGGCGACGGTCGCCGGCTCGAGGGCCGTGTTATCGTCGGCCTCCTCGCGCGATGCAGCCGGATTTGAGGTGTCCGATACGAGCGCGGCACGGGCGAGTCCGATCCAGAGCTGGGTCGCGCGTCCCGA
>DHJM01000163.1:0-5987 GCA_002404335.1 Gemmatimonadales bacterium UBA4720 | reverse complement strand
GACTGCCAGATCATCGCGCAATACGCGGGTGTGACGCCCGACGCGTTCAAGAATCCGGGCAAGGGCAAGGAGCTCGCGCTGAGCCAGTACAACCAGGGCGTCGAGGTGATCTTTCACGCGGCCGGCTCGACCGGTCAGGGCGTGTTCGAGGCTGCCCGTGCGACCAACAAGCTCGCGATCGGAGTGGATTCCGATCAGAACGACGAGGCGCCGGGACACGTTCTCACGTCGATGGTGAAGGGAGTGAACACCGTGACGTTCGATGCGATCAGCAGGGTGCAGAATCACACGTTCAAGGGAGGCATTTACTCCTTTGGATTGAAGGAAGGCGGCGTCGGATACATCTACGACAATCGCAATCGCGCGCTCATCCCCGACAGCGTGCACGCCCGCGTCGAGGAGCTCAAGCAGGAGATAATCGCTGGACGCATCAAGGTGCCCAGCACCAGATGACCAGCAGCGCTGCTCCGAAGTCCGCCTCGGTTGTCCCCGCGATCCGGATGGACGGGATCGACAAATCGTTCGGCGCCATCAGAGCGAATCGCGGCGCGTCGGTGGAGGTGATGCCTGGCGAGATCCACGCCCTCGTCGGCGAGAACGGCGCCGGCAAATCGACGCTCATGCGCATACTCGGCGGCTTGATGAAGCCGGACGCGGGACACGTCGAGGTCAACGGCCGCGATGTGACGGGATGGTCGACAAATGAGGCGATAGCGGCGGGAATCGGCATTGTCCACCAGCACTTCATGCTGGTGCCGACGCTTTCGGTGGCCGAGAATCTCGTGCTGGGAGCCGAGCCGAAGACGCGTGGGATCGTTCTCGACTACGAGCATGCCGCCGATGATGTGCGCAAGCTCTCGAACGAGACCGGGCTCGTCATCGCGCCGGAGAGACTCATCTCCGACTTGTCAGTCGGTGAGGCGCAGCGAGTCGAGATTCTGAAGGTGCTGTTCCGTGGCGCCAGAATTCTCGTTCTCGACGAGCCCACGGCAGTCCTGTCTCCGCCCGAGGTGCGTGAGCTGTGGACTGTGCTCCGCCGCCTGCGCGACAAGGGCGACACGATTGTGCTCATCACCCACAGGCTCGATGAAGTCGTCGAGATTTCGAACACGATCACCGTGATGCGCGCGGGCCAGACGGTGGCGCGCGTCAAGACGTCGGAAACGACGCCCGCGGAAATCGCCCGACTCATGGTCGGCCGCGAAGTTTCGCTCTCCGCGGGAAAGCGCGCGCAGCCGAGCGGTCGCCCAGTCAGCGCGTCGCCCGATCAGGGACTCGAGGTGCGGAATCTCAGCGTCATGGGATCGCGCGGCATTCGCGTGATCGACGGCGTCAACTTCAGAGTGAATCCTGGAGAGATACTCGGCATCGCCGGCGTCGAAGGAAACGGGCAGACGGAGCTGATCGAAACGCTCGCCGGTCTGAGGCCCAGTTCCGCCGGCGAGATCCTGATCGATGGGGTCGAAATCACACGGCGCAGCGTCGCGCAGCGGCACGATGCGGGACTCTCCCACATACCCGAAGACAGGCACCGTCGCGGGCTGATTCTCGAGTACACGATCGCCAACAATCTCATTCTCGGTGTTCAGAAGTATTTCTCCAGAAACGGTGTCATCGACCGTGATCGCGTGAAGGAGAACGCGGTGAGGGCGATCACATCCTTTGATATCAGGCCTCCCAATGCCCTTCTCCCCGCACGGGCTCTGTCGGGCGGGAATCAGCAAAAGGTGGTCGTCGCTCGCGAGATGGGACGGGGATTCACGGTCCTGCTCGCGTCGCAGCCGACGCGCGGCGTTGACGTAGGCGCAATCGAGTTCATTCACCAGCAGCTGCTGAACGCGCGCACGCAGGGGAAGGCGATTCTTCTCGTCAGTGCGGAGCTCAACGAAGTCCTCGCGCTCTCTGATCGCGTCGCGGTGATGTACCGCGGCAAATTCGCCGTAGTGATGCCCGCCGCCGAGGCGAGCGAAGAAGTGCTCGGCGAATACATGATCGGCACCAAGAAAGGCAACGCCGCGTGAGCGCGTCCCCGCCAATGGAAGCCAAAGGCGTTCAGCCGACGTTTACCACGGCACCGTGGCGGGGGCGCGCCGAGGAGGCGCTCATTCCACCGCTGGTCGCGCTGCTCGTCGCGCTCATCTGCGGCGATTTACTGATTCTGAGCTACGGCCAGTCGCCGGCGGCGGTCTATCGCATGCTGCTGGAGGGAACGTGGGGTAACGCTTACGGATTCGGGCAGGTTCTGTACAAGGCGACGACTCTCGCATTCACAGGCCTGGCGGTTTCGTTCGGCCTGCGCGCCGGCCTGTTCAACATCGGGGGAGAGAGTCAGCTCGCGGCGGGTGGATTCGGCGCCGCTCTGATGGGACTCGCGCTCCCAGCCGGAACGCCGCTCATCCTCGCGCTTCTCATTTGTATGATCGCCGCCGGGCTCGCGGGCGGAGTAGTTGGCGCGGTTCCAGCCTATCTCAAGACCAGATTCGGCGCACACGAAGTCATCGTCACGATCATGCTCAACTTCATCGTGCTGGCGCTCCTCAACTGGTTCATCGCCGGGCATCTGCACGTGCCGGAGACTCTGCACACTCCGGAGATCCACGCCGGCGTTCTCCCGAGACTCGCGGACATCGATTCGCGCTTTCACGGATCGGCGGCAAATCTGGCTCTGATCGTTGCCGTGCTGGTGGCCATCGCTGTGTGGTTCTATCTCTTTCGCGCGCGCGGCGGATACGAGCTTCGCGCGGTCGGGCTCCAGCCGCAGACGGCGGAGTACGGCGGCATCAACGTCAATCGGGTTTGGATGCGCGCGCTCACATTTTCCGGCGTCATCGCGGGGATGGGCGGAATCAACTACGTCCTCGGCTACAAGCACTATTACGAGGACGGCTTCGCCAGCGGGGCGGGATTCCTGGGAATCGCGGTCGCGCTGGTTGGACGCAATCATCCATTCGGGGTCATCATCGCCGCATTTTTCTTCGCGACCCTCTCGCAGGGTGGCCTGGCGATTCACGCATTCGTGCCGAAGCAGATGATGGACGTCCTCCAGGGCGTCGTCATCATCGCGGTGGCTACGGCCGTGCCTGAAGTGCGACGACTTTTGCGCGGCGCCCGCGGCCGGAGCGACGCGTGAATCCGATTTCGTTCGTGACCCAGATGATCCGGATCGCCATTCCGTATCTCTTTGCCGCGAGCGGTGGAGTCGTCGCGGAGCGCGCCGGCATCGTGAGCCTCACGCTCGAAGGGTTTATGCTGAGCGGCGCCTTCGCCGCGGTGCTCGGCACCAACTACTCGGGAAGCCCATGGGTCGGCGTACTCTCGGGCGTTTTGGGCGGATTGATTTTCGCGCTCATTCACGCCGTCGCCACGATCCGTTATCGCGCCGATCAGGTCGTCGTTGGCGTCGCGATCAATCTGCTCGCGATCGGCGTCACGCGATTCTTTCTCAAGCTGTTCTTCGCCAGCTCCTCCAATTCGCCGCGCGTCGCCGGCTTCGGCGGAAACATCCATCTGGCGGGATTCGACAATCCACTGCTCTGGCTCGGGATCATCGTCGCGCCCGTTATGGCATTCGTGATCTACAAGACGCCGTTCGGCTTGCGCGTCCGCGCGGTGGGCGAGCATCCCGACGCGGCCGAGAGCGTTGGAGTGAGCGTGAAGCGCGTGCGATACGCCGCGGTGGCGTTATCGGGAATGCTGGCGGCGCTGGGTGGCGTTTATCTCGCGCTCGATCAGCATCAGTTCACCGACCAAATGACCGCGGGCCGCGGATTCATCGCGATCTCGGCGGTGATCTTCGGACGATGGGATCCCATCCGCGCCGCGCTGGCGTGTCTGTTGTTCGCGGCCGCCGAGACGCTACAGATACAATTGCAGGGGAGTCACGCGATTCCCTCGCAGTTCATCGAGATGATTCCATACGCGCTCGTGATCATCGCGCTCGCCGGCGTGGTTGGCAGGGCGGTTCCTCCCGCCGCGCTGGGCAGAGTGGAGGACTAGTTGTCGGCTCTGCGCGGGAAGGCGTCGGCGGTGAGCGGGCGGGTGTCGAAGGTCGCGAGCGGCAAGTTGTTCGTGCTGATCATCACGAACTTCGTGGACATGGTGGGATTGCTGATGATCATCCCGCTCATGCCCTTCTACGCACGCGAGATGGGAGGCGGCGGGTTCGAAGTCGCGATTCTCATGAGCGCGTTCACCGCGGCGCAGCTCCTCAGTGCTCCCGTCTGGGGAAGATTCTCCGATCGGTACGGCAGGCGGCCCGCGCTGCTCGTCGGACTCACTGCTGCATGCTTCGCTTACGTTGTTTTTGCGTACGCGACGTCGATCTGGCTGCTCTTGCTTTCCCGTGTCGTTCAGGGTGCGGGTGGAGGGACAGTCGGCGTCATTCAGGCGTACGTCGCTGACTCCGTCGAGCCCGACAATCGCGCCAAGGCGCTCGGCTGGCTTTCCGCCGCGACGAACGTCGGCGTCGCGATCGGACCGGCGCTGGGAGGGGTAGCCCTGAAGTTCGGTCGGAGCGGGCCCGGTCTCGCGGCCGCCAGCTTGTGTCTGGTGAATATTTTCTTCGCCTGGAAATTCCTGCGCGAATCGCGTGACATGACAGAAGCGCACGAGAAGAAGCCACGCGCCCCGCGCACCGTCATTGCGCACGTGATCACGCACCCGGGCGAGCCCGCCCCGCGACTGATCTGGATTTACGCGATTGCTATGGGTGCGTTCTCGGGATTGATGGCGATCCTCGCACTTTTTCTCGCCGACAGATTCGGTGTGAGCAAGGACAAGATCTGGATCTTCTATACGTATGTCGGCGTGATCTCGGTCATCACGCGCGCCGGCATTCTGGGACGGATGGTGGATCGTTACGGGGAAGCACAGCTCTCGCGAATCGGTCTCGCCCTTCTCGCGACGGGGTTGGCGACGCTTCCTCTCGCGCGCGGCTATTTCGGGCTGGCGATCGCGGTGGCGCTGATTCCACTCGGCACCGCGTTCACGTTTCCGTGCGTGACCTCGATGTTGTCGCGCGTGATCTCGAGCAGAGAGCGCGGACTATACATGGGAGTGCAGCAGACGTTCGGTGGATTGTCGCGGGTGATCATTCCCTTGTGGGCGGGGTTTTCCTACGATCATTTCGGGAAGACTGTCCCGCTGTTCACATCAGCCGCGCTGGTTTTCGCGACGATTGTGCTGGGCCTTGGGATCGACGACGGAAGGAAGGCGCCAGTACCGGTCGCGTCTCCCTGACCTCGCGAGTGGTGCAAGAGGCACAGCACCTTGGCGTGCACCCTTCCCGTCCGAGGGAGTACACGCCAAGGCCAACAACCATTATTGAGCGCCGTCGCTCTGGGCAAAGGTCAGGGTGTAGCCGGCAATGCGCGCCCCATGCACTTTGCCGGCTTCGATATCACTACGGTAGTGAATGCCTCCGTACAGCCTGGATATGCCCGCTTCGTCGCGCATCGAGGCAAAGCTCGCGGCCCCGCTCGGAAACAGGTACGACAGTACCGACGCGGCGGCTGCCGAAAAAGTCGAATGGCCAGAGGTATATGACGGGAAATTGGGAATTCCGATCTCGGTCTTGATGCTCGGATCCATTTGCGAGGGGCGCGGATTGAAGTAATGATATTTTGCGTCCCAGCACCCGACCCCCGCGTCGTGCATTGCCATGTTCAACAGCGCGAAGACGCGCGCCGCCCGCACCTCGCTCATCTTAGCGTCCCGCACATATTCCAGCGCTACATCGTTCCAGTGTCCCGGTGGAGAATACGTTCCCGCGCCGTCGTTCCACTTCTGAGCGATCGCGAGCTGCGCGTTCGTGAGGTGCTCGACCGTTTGCTTTACTTCGGCCGTCTCATCTTTCATCTGCTGCGAGCTCGTCGACGGCGGCGGTGGCGGACGCTCGGCGACGATATCCGCTGGCGTCATGTTCCACGCGCGCACCTGGCCGAACACTGGAAGCATGGGTGGGCGGGCTGGAATGTCCTGGCTTACCC
>DHJM01000082.1:3950-4108 GCA_002404335.1 Gemmatimonadales bacterium UBA4720 | reverse complement strand
GAGGTGAGCGGGGAATTCCGGCGACTGGTAAAGGAGCTGACCTGGGATCACGCGATGTCGGAGTGGACGCTCAAGTTCCGCGGCCAGGTCGTGTTCAGCGCGCCGCGGGCGCAGCTGCTCCGGAGCGCGATGCTCACCCACCTCGCGCACCATCGCGC
>DHJM01000082.1:2606-3772 GCA_002404335.1 Gemmatimonadales bacterium UBA4720 | reverse complement strand
CTGTCGTCGGGCTCGTCCTCGACACCAGCGTAGGTTCGAAGGGACCGCACGATCTCCAGCAGATCGATCTGAGCCTGGTCGAGCTCCAGCTTGCCTTTTTGGGTGTCGAGAAGCCCCTTCTCGAGGCCAATCGCAACTCGATTGAGGTGCTTGATCTTCTCGATCACTCTGTCGGTCGCGCGCCGCAGCTTGCCGTAACGCCGCTTCTCGGACAATGCGCGGTAACAACGTTGCACCAGCTCGCCGTCCGAGAATTCCTTGGCTTTGCTCACCGCATCCTCGACGCTCACGCCAGGAACACGGCCGTGATCCTGGTACGCGATTTCGGTCGACGCCTCTGTAAACATCAGGCGGCCGAGGTACTCGACGCCGTCGTGGCTCGTTCGCAGAGCTACGAAGTATTTTTGCGCATCAACCGTGATCGTTCGGATCTGATGGTCGGCGCTGGCGGGGGATGGGGGCATCACATGAGGACTGCGGGCACCACTCTTCTGTAACGCATCGCGAACAATGCCCCTATCTTGATTGGGTCCTCCTCATTGGTCAGCCTCCTGTCGCCCCTTACGCGACCTCTCGCCATATGAATCCTTTCCGAAGCATCTGTCTTGTTTGCTGTTTTGCGCTCCCAGGATGCGGCGCGGCGCCCGCTGAGCGAGCCCCACAGGATCACAATGCAGCGCCGGCGCTGCCCGTGAATAGGATTGCCAGCGCCCACGACTGGACGAGATTCGGTTGGGATGCGAGCCGATCCAGCGCCGCGGTCGACCCGACCGGAATCACCGCGAGGAATGTCGCCACGCTGCGTCGACAACAGGTATCCCTCGACGGAACCGTCGATGGCGCTGCCATCTATTTGCACGGCGTCCGCACGAACGGCGGCATACACGACGTTTTTTTCATCACGACCACATACGGGAAAACGCTGGCCATCGATGCCGCGGATGGCGCCATTCTCTGGCGTTTCACGCCCAGCGGATACGATTCGTGGGCGGGGTCCCGTCAAATCACGACTGCTACACCGGTCGCTGACGCCAGCCGAGAGTTCATCTACGCTGCGTCACCCGACGGGCGCATCCAGAAGCTGGCAGTCGCGGACGGTCGCCCGGTTTGGAGCACTGCCATCACGAGGCTCCCAGCGCGCGAGAAGATCGCGTCGTCCCTCAACT
>DHJM01000082.1:608-2485 GCA_002404335.1 Gemmatimonadales bacterium UBA4720 | reverse complement strand
TATCAGGGACACGTTGTGGTTCTGGACGCTTCGAGCGGCCGGCTGCTGCACGTATGGAACTCGCTTTGTAGCGATCGGCGCGAGCTAATCGATCCTTCCTCGTGTGGCGAAAGCGGGTCGGCCATTTGGGGCCGAGCGGGTGCTGTGATCGATTCGACCACGGGAGATATCTATTTCGCGACTGGTAATGCCCGGTGGGATGGTCGCACCAACTGGGGCGACGCCGCGATTGCGCTCGACTCGAATGCGACGAACATCGTCGATAACTACACGCCGACGAACACCGATGAATTGAGTTCACGGGACGCGGATCTCGGCTCGACCTCTCCCGCGCTCCTCGGCGGCGGTTTTGTCGCGCAGGGCGGCAAGGATGGAACGATCCGTCTTGTGGCACTTGGACGGACCAGAGGTGCCATGCCGCGTCGCGGCGGCGAGACGCAGGTGGTGTCGACGCCTTCCGGTACGGATCTGTTCACTGCGCCCGCAGTGTTGAACGCCGGGCCAACCACCTGGATGTTCGCGGCCGACAACGGTGGGACGGCGGCGTGGACTCTTGATGGTGGCCGGCTCCAGGCGAAGTGGAAAAATCGCAATGGGGGCACCAGCCCTGTTATCGCTGGCGGGCTTCTTTACGTGTACGATCCGGACGGCGGACTTCGGGTTTACACCCCGGAAACCGGACAACTCATTGCAAAACTGGATTGTGAGGGCGGTCACTGGAACAGCCCGATCGTCGTGGACGGAATGATCGCGCTTCCGGAGGGAAACTCGAACCAGCATCGCACTACTGGCGTCCTCGACATTTGGCGCGTTCAGTAAACTGAACTAAACGGGATCCGAGATCTCAGAGGTACAGATCTCAGTACGTAGTCACTGCGCTCCGACCGTATTTCGCGCGTATCAGAGTACAACCGACCGCTTGTACCAGGACGCCGTCAGATACGTCGCAGGCGTGGTTACTAAAGCCTGAGATCTATGCTTCTGACATCTCGGATCCCGTTTAGTTCAGTTTCCAGATCTCGGATCCCATTCAGTTCAGCTTGCAGCAGCCTAGTTAACGCGCTGGTCCTGCCTATTCATCGCGGCGATAGTACTCGGCTACGGTATCTCGACGAGAGCGTCCGGTCGAATCCTTGTAGACTGGCGAGATCCAACTGTGGATCCACTGACCGCCCTCCATTCGACACGTTGCCGGCCAGTCTTTCCCCTTGTAAGTCGGATTGGGGAACATCTCGATGTGCTCGGTCAGGTTCGAGCCGTTGACTGTGTAGGTGCCGTAGCCCCCCCCATTGCTGAAGGCCCGGACGCTGTCGCGGTAGGTCTTGAGCGGTAAGGTGTCTCGGCGTGCCTCCTGACTAACCCACATGAAATGCTTCTTCGTCATGAGCTTTATTTCCTGCCCGCTCGTCGAGTCCGTCTTCCCGTTGACCACGACTTTCTGCTGGCGCCACACTCCCTGCACTTCGCAGTCTTTCACGGAGGCGCGAGCGTTGCCGCGGGTCGCGGCGAAAATCCCTGAGATCGTCAACAGTGTAACTCCGGCTATCAATTGCTTTGTCAGTGGGAGCGGTGAAGGACGCATGGTCCACCTCTCATGGGCGCTGATCAGCGGCCGAAAATGAGTCGCTCTGCCTGGTCGACGGGATGGGAACCAGGACTTGTGAACTCCAGGCACACGGGGACCGCGCCCGCTCGTCGAGGTGAGCCTGGACCGCCCAACATTCTGGCGGACGGTATTTCTGTCAATAGCGGAGATACTTGTCGCGACAGCGACAAAGCGCTCATCGCATCCGCCCGGCGGTTTTCCTTCGCCGGGCGATGTGGGCGATGGAGAGCTCGCGGACGCAGCACACGATGCACAATGAGTTGCTCCTGTG
>DHJM01000082.1:0-499 GCA_002404335.1 Gemmatimonadales bacterium UBA4720 | reverse complement strand
AGTCTCCTTTTGTCTGGTTGCGGTAAGAGCACTCCAGCGAACGCCGATTCGTCGACGGCGTCCAGTACCACCACGGCATCCTTTGACGAGAATGCTGCGCGGGCGCAAATCCTCGGCGCCGACTCCGCGTTCGCGCGCGCGCTGACTTCGAAGAATGTCGATTCGCTGATGGTTTACTATGACCCGAGCGTTGTGTCGCTGGGGAAGACAGCCGTCAAAGGCACGTCCGACCTGCGAAAGTCTTATGCCCAGTCGGTAAAGAGCAACCCGCGCGACCTCACCTTCCAGAGCGGCGGCATCAATTTCTCCAATGACCACTCCATGGCCTGGGATTACGGCACCTTCAGCCAGATCTCGGATGGCCCGAACGGCAAGCCAGTGAAGGCAAGCGGGACCTTTCTGAATGTCTGGAAGAACGTCGGTGGGCAATGGCGGATCGTGGCGGAGGTAAGCAGTTCCGCGCCCTGAAATTCGACCCTGACGGCCTGTCTCCGCGCTA
>DHJM01000098.1:923-3545 GCA_002404335.1 Gemmatimonadales bacterium UBA4720 | reverse complement strand
TCCTTGTTGATCAACTTTTCCAGCTCCTCGCTAAGGAGGATCGCGACGCGCCTCGGAGACCTTAACGGTTCTCTTCTTTTTTCGCTTGGGCAGCATGTCCTGGAGCATCTCGGAGAGATTGTCCATACCCTCCGGCGCCCCCTGCGGGACCATCATGTCGAACATCACCGGCGTCTGCTGCGTGACCTCGATCTCGATCTCGCGCTCGTCGAGCTGTCCGTCGATCAGGAGCTGCTTGAGCTTCTCTCGCGTTCTCTTGTAGCGCACCTCGGTGGCGTCTGTCTCGCTCGAGACAGATCCGGCGGGTGACACGACGAAAAGATGCGCTCCGCCGCCGGCGGCGGCCGTCGGATTGTGCGCGGACTGCTTGATGTCGGGCGGCGTTGGCAGCAGGAGATCGAGCAGTCGCTCCTCCACCTTTTGCTTTGCTACCTCGTTCACTTCGGTCTCGCGCTCGCCGCGCACCATGTTGATCGCGCTCTCGACCAGGTCGCGCACCATCGATTCGACATCGCGGCCAACGTAGCCCACCTCGGTGAACTTGGATGCTTCGACCTTTACGAACGGCGCGCCGACGAGACGCGCGAGCCTGCGCGCGATCTCCGTCTTCCCGACGCCCGTTGGGCCGACGAGAATGATGTTGTTGGGCGAGATCTCATCCCGGATTGCATCCGGCGCGCGCTGTCTGCGCCACCGGTTTCTGAGCGCGATCGCCACCGCCTTCTTTGCGTCGCCCTGCCCGACGATATAGCGATCGAGCTCTTCGACGATCTGCCTCGGCGTGAGGTCGGCCAAGCGCTCCAGCGCCTGCTGTGTGCGCGGCGATGACATCAGGTGGGCTCGAGGACGGTGATGTTCGCGTTCGTGTAGATGCAGATCTCGGCGGCGATCTCGAGTCCTTTTCTTACGATGTCGCGCGCGGGAAGATCCGTGTTCTCGAGGAGAGCGCGCGCCGATGCGAGGGCGTAGGGGCCGCCAGATCCGATCGCGAGGATGCCGTCTTCGGGCTCGATGATGTCGCCCGTTCCCGAGATGATGAAACCGTGCTGCCTATCGGTTATGGCGAGCAGGGCGTCGAGACGCCGCAACACGCGATCACTCCGCCAGTCCTTCGCCAGCTCCACCGCGGCGCGCTGCAGGTTTCCGGGATAGCGCTCCAGCTTCTCCTCGAACTTCTCGAACAGGGTGAACGCATCCGCCGCGGCGCCCGCGAAACCAGCGAGCAGTTTGCCGTCGTGAAGACTCCGTACCTTCTGCGCATTCGACTTCATCACCGTTTGGCCGACGGTGACCTGCCCGTCGCCTCCGAGCGCAACCTGTCCGTCGCGGCGCACCGCGAGAATGGTAGTCGACCGCACACGCTCGAGCTTCATCGCTTCAAAATAACAGCCTGAGGCGCGTTGGGCGCGTCTACGGGCGCTCAAAACGCGCCCCCTTCTTGCATTTCAACCAACCATGAAGCTGGAGCAGCTGCCGATCCTTCTCGGCGTATTAATGGCCCTCGTCGGGCTCACGATCCTTCTCGATGCCTGGCAGGCGGGCGGGGTGGCACCTTTGCGTGAGCGTCGCCGGCGCGCCCGCACCGTACCACACAAGGCGGGGCAGTCACTGGTCGCGCTGGGCACGCTGTGCATGGCAGCAGCCCTGATCGGGCGGGATACGTGGCGTTGGGGAACGATTTCGGTGCTCGCGGGCGTCCTGCTGCTCGTGATCGGCGCAATCATGAACCGTGCGTACCTCAAGGAGGTACTGCTGTTCCGCGGTGCGGCGAGGAGGGGCATGGGCGAGATTAACTCGCGCCTGAACCAGACTCCCCAGAAGGGTACGCGGATTCGCTAGTCGTCCGCGCTAAGTGCCGCCGTACCATTCGTAGCCGGCATCACTCCAGTACCCCCCGTTCATTTTCGGCATGAACACGATTTTCGTCAGGTACTTCGTGTTCTTGTAGCCAAGCTTCACGGGAGAATAGACTCGCGCCGGCGCGCCGTGAGCGGGCTCCAGCATCTTTCCGTCGAGACCGTAGGCGACCACAGTCTGCTTGTGCATCGCGCTCTCGATGTCCCAGCTCTCGTGGTAGTCGTCGTCGAACGACTGAAAGTCGACGTAGTGCGCCTGCGGGTCGGCGCGGACCAGGCGAGCCAGCTCCGTGAACGGAACGCCGGTCCAGGTCTCGACCGCCGTCCATCCCTCGACGCAGTAGTGATTCACGCGATTGGAGACCTGCGGAAGTTTTTGCAGCTCCTCAATCGTGAGTCGCACCGGATTGCCGACGAGGCCGCTCACTTCGAGGGTCCATTTTCCTCGCACGCTCTCATCCCAGACCGGCACTGTCCGCGAGATGAAGTAACTCGGCAATTTGTTGCCGGCGTCGTGGGCACCTGCCTGGACTACATCCATCGAGGTGTGACGCAAAAGCTTCCGTTCAATGACGAGATTCTTCCGCTCGGCGTACTTGAGCAGCTTGTCCGCCGCCTTGGGTCCACGGGAGTTGCAAGCAGCGAGAAAGGCGGCAGATACAAGACCGCTCCCGCGAAGCAGAAAGTCGCGGCGGTCGATTCCGTTGATCGAGATGAACTTGCGCGGATCGATGTTCACGTCGCCGCCGGCGGAGGTGGCGCGGCT
>DHJM01000098.1:0-788 GCA_002404335.1 Gemmatimonadales bacterium UBA4720 | reverse complement strand
AGCATGGCGATGAAGTGCCAGTATCGAGCCCACACGTATCCGCCGAAAACCGCGGTGAGCGGCGCGAGCTCCACCGGCTTCCAAATGGCGATTCCGGTAAGGACCGCGAGCGCCCCGAACACCGGCAGCAGGAAGTACGCGGTTTTCTGCAGCGCGTTGTGCTTCCCCTGGTGCGGGTGATCGTTCCGCCTGAAGGTGTAGAACTTGACCATCTGCAGGCTATCGCGAATGTCACCCTTGCGGGGAACGAGATCGCGCCATTCACCGTGGAGATAGATGAAGGTGAGGTAAACCGAGTCCGTTGACGACGAGCACCCACATCATCGCGAAATGCCAGTGCCGGGCGCCGCTGAGCCAGCCGCCGAACGTCAGCCAATCCGGAATCGGTTTGTGCTCGAACGGATAGCAGCAGAACATCTCGCCCTTCCGCGCGAACGCGGGATAAGCGTTGAAGATGCGGAGACCACTGCCGACCATGATGATGATTGCCACCACGTTTACCCAGTGCGTAGTGCGCACGATCCAGTGGTGCCGCTTTCTAATCAAGGAACACTGTCCAGGCGATGCCGCTTCTTTCCCAAAATCTCCTCCGTTCCGCTCGCGGGGGAAATTACACCGCGTCACGCACGCGGGTGAGCCTTCTGGTACACCTGCTTCAACCGCTCGATACTGGTGTGAGTATAAATCTGGGTCGTCGAGATGGAAGCGTGCCCGAGCAGCTCCTGCACCGCGCGAAGATCTGCGCCCGCGTCGAGCAGATGCGTAGCGAAGGTGTGGCGAAGCGAGTG
>DHJM01000099.1:0-2719 GCA_002404335.1 Gemmatimonadales bacterium UBA4720 | reverse complement strand
ACATCCGGTTTACCGAGGTGTACGTGCGCCGAGGCGGGCGATGGTTGCTTACCGCGTGGGAGGCCACAAGGGGTACGGTGTAACCCGTCCTTAAGCGTAAATGGCTATGGAGTAAGGATTTAGATACCGACCATAAGATGAATTGCTATTCACCTTTTGGTGAACTATAATTCACTTATGAGACATGTTGGCGGTGAATCGCCTGCCCCGGGAGGGCGGCGGCGGGGCGCATATGAGCCGCTACCTACCGTCCAGGAGCGGGGCCGAAATACCCTTGAGCGGTTGCTCAATGCGGCGGAGCGGACCCTCGAATCCGCCGGGCTGGAAGGTGCCACCGTTCCTGCCATCGCCACCCGGGCCGGCATGTCGGTCGGGAATCTCTACAAGCGCTTCCCCGACAAGGATTCGCTCTTCCGCGCCGTGTACGAGCGCTTCTTCTCGGACGCGCTTGCGTCGAACGAGTTCGCGCTCGACCCCGCCAAGTGGGAGGGAATTCCGACCGCCGAGGTGCTTTCGACGCTGGTGACGGGGATGATCGAGGGATACCGGAGTCGCCGCGCGCTCCTTCGCGCGCTTCTGCTATACGCCCAGACCCACGCCGACGCCGAGTTCAGGTCGCACGCGAAGGAGCTGAGGCTTCAGACTCTCGGGCTGTTCGAGCGCTTGCTGCGCGATCGCCGAGCGGACATCAGTCATCCTTATCCCGAGCGCGCGATCCGGTTCGTTGTGATGCTGATCGCGCACGCCCTCGAGAACGCGGTGATGTCGGAAGGCGGCGGAATCTCGAGCGGCGACTTTCTGTCGCACGTTCCGGAGACGGCCGCCGAGCTGTCCCGGATCGTCAACGGCTACCTACGCGTCAGGCGCATCGAGCGTCCGCGCGCGCTCAGCCAGTCTCGGCGGTCATCGGGCTGATCATGCGCACTACGGGCATAATGCTGTTCGCCGGGAATCCGCCCAGGTCGGCGTGCTCCTTCACCGCCTTCGCGTTGACCGCGTTGTAGACGCAATAGATCTTGTCGCCCGTGACATAGCTCTGGACCCATTGCACGTCCTTGCCGGCGCGATTCATGTCGCGGATGACGCCACATGATTTCTGGGAGATCGCCTTGAGCTCGTCACTCGACAGCTTGCCCGCGCCGGGGATCTGGCGCTCGATGAGGAATTGCGGCATCGCTCGTCCTTGTTTTGGTGGGACTAAGAAAGTAGGGTCTGGATCTGGTTTGTCAAACGTCAGTCGCCGGTAACCGATGCCAGGTCCACGCGATCGAAGAGCGTCGCCATCCACCGCAGAACCAGCGCGGCCTCACCGAGCGCAATCGCACCGCCGACGATCGCGCCCGAGATGATCCCGACCGAGGTGCCGAGGGTCGACGCGACGGCTGAGACGCCGATTGCGACAATCCCAGGAACGATGATCGAGATCACAAAGACCACCACCGAGATCAGCAGTGAGAAGTAGTATTGCCCGGGATTCGCCGATCTGGTGGGAGGCTTTGTGCCGAGCGTCGCCCACTTTGGGAAAACGAGCGCGAAGATATTCTGTCCCGAGATGTTGATCGCGTTCAATCCCGGGAGGACGCACGCGATAGCGAGCGCGAAGACCAGCATGCGCCCGGGCGGCACCGGAATCACAGGATTGAATAGCAGCGCGGCGGTCGAGAGCGTCAGGAGCACGAGCTGAAGGAACAGGAGCATGGTGACGCTGGCGGCAATTTCAGCAACGCAAATCTCCCGGCTCGTAAGTGGATAGGTTCGCAGCAGCCGAAGCCGCGGCAGATCGAACCGCAGATCGTTGCGCACGAAGTTCGGTCCGGCGAAGAGCAGGAGCCCGGCCCAGGCCCCGGCAAGGCCGAGCGCAAAGGACGTCATCTGCCGAAACGCCGGCAGGAGAGTCACGGCAAGAAGAATGGGAACGCCGATGGCCATCACGACTCCCGGCCCGAGTGGCTGGATGCGTCTGCCGGCGATCAGATTCTTCCAGGTGATCGCGGCTGCCGGACGCTTGACGAAGGAGACGAAGGAATTGATGTAACGCTCCGCGAGCGAGCCCTCCGAGCTTCCACTCCTTTTCTTTGCTCTCCTCGCGATCAGTTTCTCTTCTCTAGTGCGGGCGATTCCAATGCGGTCCCACTCGGGATCCCCCTTGAAAACGAGCGTGGCTTCGATCGCGACGATGACCAGCGCGACTACAACCGATGACACGAAGGCCGGCAATGTCGGAGCATATGCGGGCGCGACCAGTACCCTGAACGGCCAGACAGCGAGCGACCACGGAAACTGGTAGGCGACCGCGAATGGAATCCCAACCTTCTCCAGGCCGAGCATGCCGTTCTCGGCGGCAACGGACGCCACTTGTGCGAGGGCAACTGCCGCCGCGACCGCGAGCCAGATCCGGACGATTGCAACGATGATGGGTCGCGCCGAACCGCCACCGGCTCCGGCTCGCCGCGGTGCTCGGGCGAGTGCCGCTCCAACCCGCTGTAGCTGAATCGCGACAACGATGATGAACGCGGTCAGAATTCTCTGAGCGGGATGCGGGGACAATCCGCCGCGAAGTACGAGGCCCATCACGATCGCGCTCCAGAGCAGTGTTGGCAGGGTCGTGAGAAGCTTGAACAGCATCACCTCTCGACTCGCCAGCGGAGCGGGGATCAGGAACTGCGCCTGGGGCTTGTTGAGCGCGAGAGGATGATCCGTTTGCTCCGTCCACCAGTTG
>DHJM01000009.1:866-12508 GCA_002404335.1 Gemmatimonadales bacterium UBA4720 | reverse complement strand
AAATTCACGCTGGGTGCATTCACGCCAAAGTTGAAGAACCTGATGCGGGAAGCCGCGGGAGGAGGTCCGGAAATGTCCCGCACCGGATCCTTTGAGCACGCGGAGAGCACGCCCGCGCAGAGCAGCGCCGCAATGTATGAGTGTCTATTCATGGTCGGTTACGGTAGGGTGATCCAGAGTGGTTTGGTGTGATAGTCCGCGGCAAGTCCGCCGATCGCGTCCAGGCCCGCGGCGTTCCAGACATACTCCGAGTTGTACCTTGG
Source organism: Gemmatimonadales bacterium UBA4720 (assembly GCA_002404335.1). Taxonomy (GTDB): domain Bacteria; phylum Gemmatimonadota; class Gemmatimonadetes; order Gemmatimonadales; family Gemmatimonadaceae; genus UBA4720. The sequence continues at coordinate 12,245 of DHJM01000009.1, read as the reverse complement.
CCTGATGCGCTGCACCAGCTGGCCGCCATTGGCACCATAGAGAGTGGTCGGCGGTGTAAAGCCACGAAATATCTCGACTCCACTTACGGGATCGAGATCCGTGTAATGGTAGCGGCGCATGTCCATCCACAATTCGTTGTGTCCCCACGCCCACTGAGCGATGTACTTCTGGGACATTATGTGTGAAAGCGTCACCGTCGCGGGAACGATCGTTGGATTCGCCAGAAACGCTGTCTTCGCCGCCAGAGTGATCTGCGGCGCTGCCTGGTTGTTATCAAGATTCCGTGCATTCACGAAATCGATGTGTGACGAGATTCCGTTCGTGTACGCGGCGAGAGCTGTGGCCTGATCTCCCATTTTCAGCGCCGCTTCGGCCTTTATGAACTGCAGCTGGGAGTAAGTCATCAGAGGGATCTTCGCCTTATCGTCGAAGAGATAGCGACCCGGCAGCCCCAGCCCGCCTGTACCGGCATAGCCGAAGAAATTGTTTGGCTGCACCCCCGTCGCGAGCGCGCCAAACCCCGTGAGGTTCGGATCCAGACCGCGGTAATTACCGTCCGGTGCCGGAGACAACATGCTGCGCATTCGGGGGTCTTCGACGCCGAACTGAGTTCCGTTCATCAGGTTGACGATGAACTGTGTTTGCCTGTACAGCGTGATGTTGTTCCTGCTGCGTCCCCAGAAGTTGTAGTCGTCAAAGGGATTGGCATTCGGATACGTGAGCAGCGCGTCATCAGCATTGCTCGCGAACGACCTGTCGACATCCGCGATCACCGCCCCTGGGTTGTAAGTTGCCTTGTTCGAGTAGTGATTGAGCATCAGGGCACGCATCCCGTACGCAAGCTTCAACCACTTGGTGCGATCGCCGTTGTACATATGGTCGCCCTTGGCCATGTAGGCCACGCTCACGCCCCCGTCGGTTCTCTGCAGCAGTACGATCGCGCTATCGAGGAGTTTGCTAATCTCCTGATAGGCGTAGTCCTGACTATCGTAATCGAACGAGGTTCTCGATTGGTCGACGGCCTCCTTGACGATGATCTCGCCATGAAGGTCGGTGAGCGCCTGCCAGCCCCACGCTTTCAGCAACTGTCCGACACCGAGTAGATCCCAGCGCTGCTCGGCCTCGGCCTTGGTGTTCATGTCGATGAGATTCTGGCCAAGCGACCAATACACATCGCGCCACTGTTCCGCGCCATTGTCGCTCGCCGGATCGTAGCCCATGCGGCCCCAGGTCAGCTCCGGACTGACTGAGGTACTGGTCGAGTACCACTCCTGTGTGTAGTGCCCGACGAACCGGCCGTCGTATTGCGGCGCCGTCACCATCCAGTGCAGCATCGGCGGCAGATACAGATTTGCCGTAACAGTCTGCGGCGCGTTGGGATTGGTATTTACATCAAGATAGTCGCTACAACCGTAAGACAGGCCGAGCGACCCCACTAGTATCCCTGCGTATAGTTTTTTCATTTTAGAATCCCATCCTGAAGCCGAAATTGAAACCTTTGGGCATCGGGAAATTTCCATAATCGATACCAGTGCCTCCCGATCCTCCGACTGCGGCACTGTTGCCGTTCACTATCGGATCCAATCCTCTGTAGTTGGTTTTCAGGAACAGATCGGTTCCTTTCACGAAGGCGCTGGCGTTCCGAGTGCCCAGAAATCCTTCGGGAAGAGCGTAACTCAGCTGAATATCCCTGAGCCGAACCCAGTTGACGTTCTTCTGGATGAACAGCTCTTCGCTCATGTTCAAGTAGTAGCCAGTCTGAACCGCTGGTACGATGACGATGTTGTTCACAGTCGGGTTCGCGCTACCCTCCTTCCCATCTTTCAGGACGCCCGGAACAACGAGCGGGTCGTTTCTATTTAGCGTCGACACGGCGAGACCGTGGGTCGTCAGGTAATGCTGGGTCGCGTCAAAGACATCGCCTCCTCTCCGGAAATCGAGCAGGAAGTCCAGCGATAGCCGATTGTGCTTGAACGTGTTAGTGAGGCCGATCGTATAGTTCGGTTGCCGATCGTAGCCCGCATCTATAAAGATACTCGATCGAAGCGGAAGGCCGGTTGACGGATCGATCAGCAGCTGTCCAAACGCCGGGGATCCCTTGACGGTATCTCTCAGATAGTAGAGTCCGGTGAGCGACATTGTGGATAGGCCAGGCTCGGTTCCGTTTCGCACATTGCCGTACAGCCAGGTATCTGAGACGTAGGATTCAGGGAGCGCATGTGGCAGGCTCAACACCTTGCCCCTCGCCCGGGTGAAGTTCGCCTGGAAGTCCCACGAGAAGGCACTACTGAGCACCGGCGTTCCGCGAAGCGTGAGCTCCAGACCGGTGTTTCTCGTTGAGGCTCCATTCAGATTGAAGAGAATGAAGCCCGTTGCGTAGCTGCCTCTGATGTCGTTGACGATTTGATCCGTGGTCGTGCTGCGATAAATCGTTGCATCCAGGCCGAGACGATCGTTCAGGAACCCGAGCTCTGTGCCGTACTCGAACGATTTCTTGAACTCGGGCTTGAGCGCGAGGTTGGGGCCCCAGAAGTCGTAACCGTATCCACCATTCGATGTCGTCTTGTATTGCAGCGACGGCCGGTAGGCATACGGTCTTGCGTCCTTTCCGACGGCGGCATAACCCGCCCTCAGCTTACCCGTCATGAAACGACGGATTCCCGGAAACGCGTCGGAGAAAATGAAGCTCGAGTTAACGCCGGGGTAAAAGAACGAGTTCGCGCCCTTTGGGATGGTGGACGTCCAGTCGTTTCTGCCCGTCCCGGTGATGTATAGGTAGTCCTTGAAGTCGAGCTGGGCCTGTGCAAAGGCACCGACCAGACGCCGCTGTTCGAGGGTGGTCTTGCTCGTCCTCTGGTTCGTGTTGTTGATCGAGACGAAGTTTGGATCCAGGAAGTCCTGACCCTTCAACGCGTCCGTGCCCGTCCTGTAGTCGGATATGGCGTTGCCCACCAAGCCGCTGATCGAGAGACTCTTGCTGAGTTGATGGCTGTTGAAGTTGAGCAGCGTTTGCACATTGATGTTTCGCGTAAGGACGTCTGCCAGCTCCAGCATTCCGTTGAACGAATTTCCAACCTGACTGTCGGGATTCCGCAGAATCAGATTCTGGTTCGTATAATTGTCGGCGCCGATGTTGGTCTTGAGGTTACCCCACGAAAACGGCGTGAGGGTAAGCCCGACATTTACCATGATGCGGTTGGTTTTGGCGTTGACCTTGTTCTTGGCGATGTTGAAGTAGGGATTATCCTGTTCGGCTGACGCCCCCAGCGTTGTCAACAGACGCCTGGTACCCGCTGCAGTGAGGTAATTCTTCGCGTCATCATTCTGGGGCCAGAGAAGCAAGCCGATGAGCGGACCAATATCGCCCTTGTACACCTGGTCGTTGTTGTCGTAGGTGTACGCCATCGACACGTCGGTATTAAGCCACGACGTCACTTGTGCCTGCGAAGCGCCGGTAAGGTTAATGCGGCTGTAATCCGTGCTCGGGACGACCCCGACGGACTTGTCGGACGACGATGCGAGACGGTAGTTGATTCTGCCATCCGTCGTCGCGCCGCTGAACGACAGGTTGTGCGTCTGCGCCGACCCCGTTCGGAAGAACCCGTCGATGTTGTCATAAAACACCGTTCCCGGGGCGTACGGCGCGCCGAAGTACGAGAACGAAGTGAGGCCGGCAGCCGTCGTTGATAGGGTGGGGCCAAAGACCTTTTGCAGCTCGGGTTTGGCGCCCGTCTTTTCGATCCGGAAGCTGTTGCTGTACTGCAATCCCCCGCCGGCCTTTCCGCGCTTGGTCGTGATAACGATCGCACCGCTGGCCGCATCGATGCCGTAAAGAGCGGCCGCTTCGGGGCCCTTCAACACCGTAAGTGTTTCGATGTCTTCCGGATTGAGGTCGGAAGCGCGATTCGTGAAGTCGATCCCTCGATTGCTGAACGCAGTCGTCGAGTTGTTGTCAGATGCAAGCACGCCCGTATTCATGGTCCGGTTGTCCATCGGCAGACCATCGATGATCATGAGGGGCTGATTGCTGCTGCTGATCGAGCTGATACCTCTGATCGTGATCGACGACGATGCTCCGGGAACGCCGGAAGTGCTCGTCACGTCGACGCCAGCGACACGCCCCTGAATCGCATTGACAAAGTTCTCGCGTTGCGTCTCGGCGATGGCGGAGCCCTGAACAGTTTGCTGAGCTGTCCCCAGAGATCTTTGCTGGGCAGTCTGCCCCAAAGCCGTGACCACCACGTCATTCAGAGTGGTGGCAACCTTGCCAAGCGCAAAATCCTGTGTGGCATCTCCGGTTGCCGGTACCGTTACAGCGACGCGCTGCGGCGCGTAGCCGAGTCGCCGTGTGCTCAGGACTCGCGAGCCGGCCGGCGCTCCGGTAATCGTGTACGTGCCGTCCGAGTTGGTGAGCGCGCCGATCGTAGTTCCATCGACGCGTACCGAGACGCCCGCCAGCGGCGCACCGGTTGCGGCATCGCTGATGCGGCCTCGAATGATGCCCGTGCCCTGCCCCCCAGCCAGTGCGGGACAGGCGAGCAACGTGAGTGCGAGAAATCTCATAACTCGACCCAACGCCATCGTGCCTCCAAAATCAATTGTGGTGATGCTACGCGAAACGAGTCGCGTCAACTAAATTCTCCGCGCGAAATCTGTGAATTTCGGGCGGGCGCAAAACGTATGGACTGGGGGTCCCGGTGGCAAGGGAGAAAAAAAAACGCTAGGCTCTAAAGCCTGGGATTCCGTCAGTACCGACACGTTAGTTCGCTACTTTCTCATACGCGCAAATTCTGACGTGTTATCGCTCAGCATCCCTGAGCGGCGCCCAGATTCGTGATCCTAATTCAGCGCGTCCCGTGCGTGACGGTGCTCGCGAGTTACTCGTGCCGCGTGCTTATCGCGATCACGCCACCGGCGTTTCCTGTGCCGTACTTCGTCATCGCTTCCCCGGACCTGTAAAGCCTGATGGATGAGACGTCAGAAGCTGGAATGCTCTGCAGGATTGAAACAGTCCCAAAAGGCTGGTCGTCGACGTAGACATTGGGGTAGGGTCTCGAGGTTCTCTTGTCGAAACTCGTTTCGCCCCGGTAGGAGAGAAAATTTGGTCGCAGATTGTGAATCAACTCGTACGCCGTGGTGGCCCCGAGGGATGCGACCACCTCTTCCTCGGTAATCAGTTGCGGATCTGGTCTGGGGTCCGACGCCAGTCGCTGAGAGCTGCACGCAAACTGTGCGGCGAAAACGAGTGGCGCGAGCCAACGCGCAGCGATCATATGACGTCCCTCGATTGCTTGCTTCCCGATCCCAACGCCACTTATACTGCACCGCGGGTACGCAAAAAACAACGGGCCGCCTGGAAGGCGGCCCGTTGTCCTCATTTGTAAACCCGGAATAGATCCCGGAAGTTACATCAGATGCAACTCGGCGGCTTCGTCACGCGTGCATCGCACTCCGCCTGCGGAATTGGCATCACCTTCGCGACAAACTGTCCTGCCTGGTCTAGCGGGAGCAAACTGAGCAGGCCAAAGCGACGGTGATCGTTCCACCGCTGTCCTTCGAACAGAAGCGAGTACCGCCTCTCGTAAAGCAGGGCGGTCAGTCCAGCCGCCGGTGTGGCGATCGCTACTGGAGCGAGTCCTCCCCCGGACACTGTACGGATGTTGTTGATATCCTGCATTGCCGCCGCGAAGTTGCCCGTGAATATGTTCGCTTCTGCGCGGATGAGCATCAGCTCCTCGTTGCGGATGATGGGAGCAGGCGAACTCGGCGTCGGGTAAATGGTGAAGCGGTGGGTCGCCGGGATGTTAAGGTTCTGCGGCGGAGTTACTGGCGACGCCAGTCGAACGACCTTTCGAGTGAAGCGGTCGTCAATAGTGCCTGACGGCGTCGACTGAGCATCAGTCTCGATGCTGGCGTGGGCAAAAATATAGTTCTCCTGAGCGAAGCTGTTCGCATTGGTGTTGTCACCAGGAGCAGTCGAATAAACGTTGTAGGTCCCCCTGTTCAAATCGGCGAGGGATGTCGCCCCGCCCACGGGTGAGGCGAAACTCGCAGCCACCGCGGTGAGCGCCTGAGTGTAGCACGGAGCGCCGCATCCGAGCGATCCTCGATAAGCCAGCACCCTGGCGGCGATTGCGCGGTTGAATTGCAGGAACGTGGCGGGTGCGTCGAAGCCCGCGAAGCCGCTGTGGAGCGTGAAAGGGAACGACGTCCCACCAGCTTGGAGGTCCGTGGCCGCGTCGTCGAGCGTCGCCGAAATAAACTTGTACACCGAATCACGGGACACGAACGGCGCTGGGCTGTTCGGGTCTGCCGGGATGTCTACCGGAGCACCGAGAGTATCGCGCGAGACGATGACATACAACAGCTCGAGCGCGCGGTATGTCTTCGCAAATCCGGAGACCGCTGATTTCTGCTCGGTCGACAGGGCTGTGGTGTTCGCGACATCGGCTAGCTGAACGGCGTTGCGCTGGTTCTGGTAACGGCCGGCCCACCCGCCCGACGCGAAGCCCGCGGGATCGAGACGCTGGGGACCGGGAATTCCGACCAGGTAATTCGAGATGGTTCGGCCATCAGTGGGGAAATAGTTGTACGATTCGCGACCAAAAGTACCGAAATCCTGAACCATGCCAGCCATCGAGTTCCTGCTACCGGCCAAGATGCCCGTCGCCAGCAGTTGCACACCCTTCGGATCCTTGCTGACCCCTTCGGTTGTCGGCTGGTTGTAGTTCGGAATCACCAGCCTTTCGGAACTGCAAGCAGCGATTCCAGTAAGTAACAGTCCTAAACGTGCACCGTGCCAAAAGCGGCGGCGGGTCATTGCGTATCTCCTGGGGCCGAAGCCCATGGGTATTGAGATTTGCGTGAATGTCATGGCTAGAATCCCAGATCCAGCGACAGCCAGAAGCTGCGGCTAGGAGGAAACGGCGAGAGGTCAACGAAGCGCGCAACAAAATTGCCGCCGTTGTTTACCTCTGGATCGAAGCCGTTGTAGCCGGAGAAGATGAACAGGTTGCGGGCGGAGAAACTGATCTTACCGCTCTGCGCTCCGCGGAAGCGGGCCGCCATCCGTGTCGGCAAGTCGTAAGAGAGGTTGACCTCGCGGACCTTGGTGAACGATCCGTCGACGAGGTAGGCCGCGGTGTTGGCACCACCACCCCATAGGTTGTAGCGGTAGGCGCCTAGCGTCGCGCCGACCGTCGGGTCGGGAGACGGCTTGTCGTAATCCCAGGTATTCGCGCCTTCGTCAAAGAGGTTGAGGGTCATGTTGGAAATTGTCCCTCCTCTCCGGTAGTCCACGAGGACGTTGAAGTTCAGCGACTTGTAGCTGAAATCGTTGCCGAAGCTCATCACGTACTTCGGATTTGCATCGGCGAGCGGCTGATTGCCCACGGTGGCCCCGTTGACACTCGCGTTTCCCCAGATCGTCGTGACCGTGTGCCCGGGTGCGAAGCGCAGCCTTCCGTACGCATTGCCGAACCCACCAGCCGCAGTTCCGGTAGTGAATGGCTGAACGCCCGGAGGGAAGCTCGTGATGTCGGCACGACTCTGATACCACGTGGTCCTGGACGTCCAGGTGAGATCGTTCCTCTGGACCGGCACCAGGGTGAGGCCCATCTCATAACCCTTCGTCGTCATTTCACCGCCGTTGACCACCGTGGCGTTGATGCCGGTCGACGGCGCGAGCTGCGGACGCACCAGAAGGTCCGTCAACTTGCGATTGTAGTACGTCGCCTCCACCCGCATGCGCTGGTTCAGGAAGGATCCGTCCAATCCAGTCTCGAACTCATTGAGCCGCTCGGGCTTGATGTTCGGATTTCCGATCGTCCCCGGAAGTCCATAGGCAGGCAGACCTCCGATGATGCCGTAGCTGGTGAGGGCAAGGAACCGGTCGCCGTAACTGGGCTGGTTTCCCGAAACACCCAAAGACGTCCGGATCTTCAGCTCGTCGAACCCTCGCAGCCGCGGAGTAAAGCGATACGACGCCGAGGCACGGGGGTAGTAGAAAATCTTGTTCGGGTCGCCATTCAGGCTAGCCCGTTCGCCGCGTATGGCCCCTGAGAGGTAGAGTCTCTCGCCCAACAGAAGAAGCTCCTCCTGCCCATATCCGGCCTGGGTGCGGGACTTTTCCTGTCGATCGGTGATGTTGATGTTCTGAGCCCCGGCCGCGACTGACTGCTGTGGACCGAGCCCTCGTCCGACGATGTTGTAATCGTTGTAGGCGCGGTCCTGGAGCTGCACGCCGGCCGATGTCGTTGCCGACACCCAACCGGGCGTGAACGCCCATACCGCGCTCGTGGTGACGTTCGTGAGACGCTCCGTTCCGTTTCCCTGAACGATTGCTCCGGGGAAAGTGCCACCCTCGGTCGTACCAGCGGCCTGAAACTGAAGGGTTTGCGGCGCACGGATGTAGTTCTCGTTGCTGTATCGGTCCGCGCCGCCCTGGATGCTGAAGTTCAGGTTGTTCTTCTCGCCGCTGTACGCGGCCCAGTTCGCCTTTCCGGAGAAGATCAGCCGGTAGACATCCTCATTGTTCTGCATGATGTCGAACGTCTGGAACGGGTTCGATCCTTTGAGCGTTCCGCCGCCTGCAAACGGATTCAATGTGTACTGGCCGAGATCGTTCTTCGTTTTGAGATCGATGATCGCCGGAGTGTAGGCAAAGCCGTACAGAGGCGACGAGAACGCGTTGTCGTTGTTCGAGATTCCGCGCTGTGAGAATGAGCGGAGCAGGTTCGACCCGAGACTGATCGTGATCCGGTCTCCCACATTCTGGTCGATATTCGCGCGCAGCGACTGGCGGCGGGCGCCGGTGTTCATCGCGATACCCGCCTCTTGCTTGTCCGAGCCTGACGCGTAGTAGCGCGTGCTGCCGACTCCACCCGACAACGACATGACCGACTCGTAGGACGGACTCTTGCGACCGTAGAGCTCACCTTGATAGTCGTAGTACGGGCAGCTGGTCGCGCTGCAGACCGCGGTGGCGGCAGCGATTCCCTCGTTGTTGGCGCCGATCTCCGACAGGGCATCCGCCAGACCCGCAAAATGCCTCGAGCCCTGCTTTCGAATCAGCTGACTGGTGCCAAGCCGCTGGGTGAAATTGAAGCGAGGCGCGCCTTCGCGACCGCGCTTGGTGGTTATGATGACCACGCCATTGGTCGCCTGGGAGCCGTAGATGGCCGAGGCCGCGGCGCTCTTCAGAACTTCCACGTTTGCGATGTCATTCGGGTTGATGTCGGCGAGCCGGTTGGTGCCATTCTCCTCGCCCGCGTTCAACGACCCGGTAAGGCTGGATTGCATATTCGAGCGAACGGCATTGGAGATTGCCACGCCGTCGACGATGATCAGCGGGTCAATGCGGCCGATCAACGATGACGCCCCACGAATCTGGATCTGCCCACCTCCTCCCGGCGCGCCGTTGTTCATGTTGATCGACGCTCCGATGACTTTGCCCTGGAGGGCGCCTTCAAGGGATTGGGCCGGAACCCGCGCGAGCGCTTCGGCGCTCACCACGGCCACGGCGGTCGCGGCATTCCGGCGTTCAACGCTGGTCGCCGCGCCGGTCACGATTACACCCTCGAGCTCGAGCACGTCCTTCTCGAGCGAGAAATCGGCGCTTGACGCGCCCGAGGCAATCCTTTGCGTCCCACGCTTGTAGCCAATGGTACGAGCGACAACGGTCACGTCCCCATTGGGAACGCTCAACCTGAACTCTCCTCGCTCGTTCGTGCGCACTCCGGCCGATTGGCCAGCAATCGCTACTAGAACGCCTGGCAGGGGCTGCCCGCTGGCGTTTGTGACCCGCCCTGTGACCTCACGCGTTTGTGCCTGGGCAAAGGCGCTGACGCTTACGAACACGAGCAACAGCAGTGAAATAACCGACGAGCGAACGCTTTTCATGCCTGTCTCCAGCTTGGATGGGTGGGGCTTGCGGCACAGGCGCAGCAAGCCCGGCAGAGTAGAAGGGACCCTGCTTGATGTCTGGTCGCCCCTATTTAGGGCGGTCAGGACGAAGTGTCAAGAGCAGAAGCTCCATCGTGGCACGGGCGGTGCTACACTAGCAGGGTTTCAACCCGAAAAAAAAACGCCGGCTTTTCGCCGGCGTTTCTTGCTCCAGCCTTGCCCACTTACGGACTCTTGGGAGCAGCCGGCGCTGCCGGCTTCGTCGTCGGCCTGGTCCCGAAATCCACCGTGGGCGGCGCCTCGGTTCCCGCCGCGGCTTCAAAGTAGGTCCGCGGCTTCGCGCTCGTCACCTTCGCCGTTATCGCCTGCGGGAAGGTCCGGATGTAGGCGTTATATGCACGGACCGCCTCGTTGTAGTCGTTGCGCGAGGTCGCGATCCGATTCTCGGTTCCGGTCAGCTCGTCCTGAAGACGCAGAAATCCCTGATCTGCCTTGAGCTGCGGATAGGCCTCCGAGATTGCGAGCAATCTGCCAAGCGCACCAGTCAGCTGCCCGTTGGCGGTCGCCATCTGCTGGGGATCGCCCGTCTGGATTGCCCCAGCCAGCCCCGCGCGTGCCTGAGCGACCTGCGTGAACACTGCTTCCTCGTGTTGAGCGTAGCCCTTCACAGTGTTGACGAGATTCGGTACCAGATCCGCCCGGCGCTGCAGCTGCACCGAAATCTGCTGCTTCGCCTGCGCCGCGGTCTCATCGAGCTGCTGAATCTGATTGTATCCGCAGCCACCCACGCCCAGAAGCAGCGGAGCGACAGCGAGCATCATGCGACGATTCATTGTAATCCATCCTTTAAGTGGAGATTGACGACACTCTGTGCGGCCAAAGCCCACAGCAATTTACCCTCTGAATTCGTTGAGATATGCCACCAGCCGCTCCATCGCCGCCAGATATCCCTCCAGAATCCCGGTAGCGCTCTCGCGCGAAATCTTCTCCGTTCCACGCACATGCCGGATTACCTTCACGAATGGCTCCGGAGGGAATCCGGCGCGAAGAGCCAAAGCTCGCGTCAGCTCCTCGTAGTCCTGCGACGGCGCCTGCCCTACGAGCCGCGACACTCCGCGGAAGATCACCATCAGCGTGCTCAAACTCTTTTCAAGAACCTCGAGCTGCAGTTTGCTGTCGCCTCCCGCCCCCATCGTCGCCTGCCGGAGCTGCAGCAGCTTCCCCATCGTCTGCTGCTCGACCTGGAGGCGCAGGTCGGATGGGGCGACTTGTATCCCATCGAACGGCGGATCACCGAACAGCACTCGATGCCGCTCCAGAATGTCCGCGTACTCCATCGGGAAAATGTCGGCCGACGATTTCCATTCGTTCGCGGTGAAGGTCATCGGCGGCGGATTTCCATCCTCGGCCCACGCCTTCGAAACCGCGGCGACCGCGCGAAGCCGCGCGAGCGGCAGCGAGTCCACGATCACGAG
>DHJM01000009.1:519-742 GCA_002404335.1 Gemmatimonadales bacterium UBA4720 | reverse complement strand
GAAGTTGACTGACCAGTTCCTCGAGTTTCATCATAGTCCAAGTCCTTACTAACGGGTGCGCGACAGTGCCTGTTTCGTCATTCGACGATCCCGGGCTCCCTTACCAGCTCGAGCCGCCACCGCCACCACCAAAACCGCCACCACCACCAAAGCCACCGAAACCCCCACCACCGCCGCCGAAACCGCCAAAGCCACCGCCACCCCCTCCCCATCCGCCACGCCC
>DHJM01000009.1:0-386 GCA_002404335.1 Gemmatimonadales bacterium UBA4720 | reverse complement strand
AAAGCCACCGAAGCCACCACCACCACCGCCAAAGCCGCCGCCACCCCCGCCCCATCCGCCACGCCCACCGCCGAACCCGCCTGTCGGGATGATGATTGGAATGCACCCCGGACCGCATCCCCTCCCGCCGCCCCGCCGGCTCAACCGGCTCAGAAAGCTGAGTACGAAAAAGAAGATGAGCAGGAACACCCACGGAGGAATCCCGCCACTTCCACCTCCGTTACCGCTTGGGTAGTCGTAGCTCTTCGCCACCACCGGCGGCGCGAGCGACGTATCCAGCTGGAAGTTGAACTCCTTCGCGAATCGCTCGGCGGTTCGCAGAGTGACGAGCTCGAGGCCCGTACTGTAGTCCTTCTGCATGAAAGCCGGAGCCGCTTCGCGGCAGA
>DHJM01000032.1:33286-42485 GCA_002404335.1 Gemmatimonadales bacterium UBA4720 | reverse complement strand
AGCTGAACTGGCCCGTAGGTGTTCTTCATATTGCTGGTCGTCGTCAGCGCGCCGAGGTTGACCCAACGTCCCAGGTAAGAGTGCCCCACGAATCCCGTATGTGTCTTGTTGCCGTGTCCTAGAAAGATCGAATTGCTCAGCTCCCCGTGCACCTTGCAACGGTCGCCGATGGAAGACGCCGCCACCCGATCTCCGAGGATCTGCGAATCACGGCCGACCGAAATAGGTCCGACGAGATGCGTGAATGGCGCGATCACCGCGCCGCTGCGGATCAGTATCGGACCCACCGAGGCGTCGAGCACGACCTGCGGTCCGATTTGGGCGCCCTCTTCCACGAATATTCCGTGATCGCCTACCTTCACCGCCTTTGTTTTCGCGCTCTCCCCGAGTGATTTCGCGCGTAGCGGAATGTCCTCCATCAGCTGTTCGGCGAGGGTGCCAATGAAGTCCCACACGTCGTTGATCCAGCGGCCCTTGATCCTCTGCCCGCCAAGGGTCGTCTGGATCGATCCGATGTCGATCGTGCCGTCAGCGAATTGCGAGACGGGGAAAGCCCGGGCGAGTTTTACCGCGCACGCCGCGCCCTCGCACATGAGAAGATCGAACCGCTCCAGCTTCAGATCGATTGGGATCACACAGCGGGTGTTCACGAGAACCGAGCCCGCTGGAAGCTCCGACTTGTGCGCGACGGACGGGGGTGCGTTCCCCTCTTCGAAGTGCGCGAGGTGGGGGGAGCTGATGAAGCCGGCGCTCTTGAGCCCAGTGGCTCGCTCCCAGCGCCTGCGGATGAGCGAGGTCCCAGCCCGTAGCTCGGAGCCGGGCCGAGTCAGCGCGAACGGCTCGAACTGCCGCGCTCGAATGTCGTCGAAATAATAGAGAGCACTCATGCTTTCGCCTGCTCGCTCGCAGGGAGCGATTCCACCAGTCGCTTCAAATCCGCTGCTTTCTCACGCGTAGTAACGAGCGTCAGTCCATCGTGCACCACTACGACCAGGTTGTCAACGCCATAAATCACAACCGTGCCGGAATCAGTGCGGACGACGTTGTCGCTGCAATCAAGCATGTGCACGGTCCCGATCGTGACGTTGCCGAATTCATCCTTGTCGCGCACTCGGCCCAGGGCAGCCCAGGTACCGATGTCGTCCCAGCCGAAATCGCCTGGAATCACCGTCACGTTCTTGCTCCGCTCCAGAACGCCGACATCGACCGATACCGGCTTGGCGACGCTGGCGAAGAATTCCGATGCCTCCGCATCGCGATCGAGAGCAAGCGCCTTCGCCAGCTCGGGGGTGTGCTGCTTGACCTGCGCCAGAAAGTCGCCGACGCTCCAGACGAAGATTCCCGAATTCCAGAGATACCCCTCCGAGCGCATCGTCTCAGCGCGCGCCCGATCCGGTTTCTCGACGAAGCGCTTGACGGGTGATCCGCCCTTTTTGTTTGGATTGACGGCCTGGATGTAGCCGAATCCCTGATCGGCGCGCGTTGGGACGATGCCCACCGTAACGAGCGTGTGGGTCTTTTGCGCGACCTCCTCGGCTTCGAGAAGAACTTCCCGGAATTGCACGTCGTTGCCGATGAACCAGTCGGCGTGAACCGAGATCATCGTCGCGTTCTTGTCGTCGCGACGCTCGATGGCGAGCGCCGCCCAAGTCAGCGCCGCCGCCGTTCCGGCGGGGCGTGGCTCGGCGATAATGTTCTCTCTCGGTATCGCGGGAAGGAGCCTCCGAATCGACTTCACGAGGCTCTCGTTGGTGAGTACGAGCGTGCGGGCAGGTTCCACGATCGCCGCGAGCCGGTCGACCGCATCCACGAGCAGTGGCTTGTCGGTTACAAGTGGGAGCAGTTGCTTCGGCCGCTCGGGCGTGCTGAGCGGCCAGAATCGCGCGCCGACTCCGCCGGCGAGAACGACAGCCCAGCGGCTCACTCGCCGCTCATTCCTGCTTCGTCAGGCGCTCCCGTGAGACGCGCGACGAGCGCGTAGAGTTTTTTTGGACTGAACGGCTTGGTCAGAAACTGCGTCGCTCCCAGCGCCAGCGCATCGCGCTCGTGTTTGGCGTCGCCGCCGGCGGTGAGAATGATGCAGGGAAGCGATTTGAACCTCTCCTGCTCGCGGACCTTTCGCAGCACGTCGAGACCGCTCAGCTTCGGCATCATGAGATCGAGCAGGGCAAGATCCACGCTTTCGTCGCTGTTGATGAGATCGAGCGCCTCTTCTCCGTCGTAGGCGAGACTGACTTTGAACGGCCCCTGTTCGAGCTTCATCTTGATGATTCGCCCGATGTGGGGCTCATCGTCCGCGACCAGGACGTGGGAGAGACGAGTTGCGGTGTCGGCCACGGTCAGATCAGCGCTGCGATGTTGCCGCGGTAACGGCGGACGTCGAAGAGCAGTCCGCCCAAATCGGCGGACTGGCGGAGGAGCACCAGCAGGAGCGTATCGTCAGCAAGCGCGGCGATAATTGCGTAACCCTTCTGGTGCTCGAGTATCGCGGTGTTCATCGGACCCTGGATCGTCGCCAGGCCGAGGCTCTCCGCTTCTGAAACGAGAGCCGGAACTCGCGCGGCCAGGTCCTCGTTGTTCAATCCGGGCGCGGCAAATCCTTCGATCAGCAGACCGTCTTTTCCCAATACGAGAACGGCATCAACTCCGGGGCGCTGGCGAAGCGCGCTCGTAAAATCTCTTATGTTGGGCATTGAGGGGTGAGGAAGTTGCGAAGCTAGGAACCGGAAAGAGTGAAGTCAAGCGCGGCAATCGCTTGAACTGTCATAAGTTACGGGGTATTATCGTGAAGCAACCCCTCCAGTCTCTCATCTGTCTCATCTACCGAATGAAAGCTCGTCTCGCACTCCTCGCGACGATTTCTGTCGCTGTCGGTCTGAACGCCTGTGGTAATCCCACGAGCATCCACGCATCGTTTCCCACAACTGTGGATTCGCTGTCCCTCTTTGCGCTGTCGGGCACGCCTCCAACATACCCGAGCGCCCTCGCCGTCCTTTCCCGGCAGATTGTCCGCGTTGACGGATTTGCCGCGTTTGATGTCGCGTTCGACATCAACGCCGCCGGCAACGCCGTCATTTCTCCAGTCAAGCTCGTGGTGGTCGCGCCCGGCGGCTCGCGTCCGGTTAGCTTACTGAGAGTCCCCGGCACTTTCGAAACTGCACTCGAGGCTCCGAAGACCGGCTACGAGGCGGATTCGTCGCTCGTTTTGGCGACGGGCGAGGTGGTGGTGGTGCAGTCGGCCCACAATACGGCCGGCGATCTTTGCCAGTTCGCCATCAATCCGAACATCTACGCGAAGATCACGGTCGACAGCGTCAATCTCGCGTCCAGAACCCTCTTTCTTCGATTGGGACTCGATCCAAATTGCGGGTTCCGTTCATTCGCGGACGGAATTCCTACAAGCTGATTCGTGCACGACCTGAGGATGGTGCGCGAGCACATCGACGCACTTCGGGCTGGCATGCGCCGGCGCGGAGCTCTCGATGCGCTCTCGCCGACCATCGAGCGCGCGATTGCTCTCGACAAATCGCGGCGCGAGACAATTCAGGCCGTTGAGGAACGCAAGGCGGCCCGCAACGCCGTCACGCAGCAGGTGGGCCAGAAAAAGCGCGCCGGCGAATCAGCGGACGATCTCCAGCAGCAGTCGCGCGCGCTGGGCGACGAAATCGCGCGCCTCGATCGCGAGCTGGCGGAGACCGAAGGCGAGCTGTCGGCGCTACTGCTCGAGCTCCCCAATGTCACTCTCGATCAGGTTCCGGCGGGCGGGGAAGAGAACAACTCCACCGTAAGGAGCTGGGGCACGCCGCGCGAAGGAGCGCGCGTCCAGCCGCACTGGGAGGTCGGCGCCAGGCTCGGAATCATCGACTTCGAGCGCGGCGCCAAGATCAGCGGCTCGGGCTTCATTGTGTTTCGCGGACTGGGCGCGCGTATCGTGCGCTCGCTCATGAACCTCATGCTCGACGTTCACACCGGGCAGCACGGCTACGAAGAGACCTGGGTTCCGGTCGTCGTCAATCGCGCGAGCATGATCGGCACCGCTCAGCTCCCCAAGTTCGAGGAGGACATGTACGCGCTCAAGGGCGAGGACGCGTTTCTGATTCCCACCGCGGAGGTGCCGCTCACCAATCTTTACCGCGACGAGGTCCTGCCTGAATCGGAGCTGCCGAAATCCTTGACGGCCTATTCTCCCTGTTTCAGGCGCGAGGCAGGAGCCGCGGGGAAGGACACGCGCGGGCTTCTTCGCGTGCACGAGTTCGATAAAGTCGAGCTCGTGCGGTTGGTCACGCCCGAGACTTCCGGCGAGCAGCTCGAGATCCTCACCGGACACGCTGAGAAGATTCTGAAGCTGCTCGAGCTCCCGTATCGAGTCGTTCGGCTCGCGGCCGGCGACACCGGATTTGCCAGCGCCCACACCTACGACCTCGAGACCTTTGCGCCGGGAGTCGGCAAGTGGCTCGAGGTGTCGTCCTGCAGCAACTTCAGCGACTTTCAGGCGCGGCGCGCAAATATCCGGTACAAGCCCTCCGATGGCGGAAAGCCCCGGTTCGTCCACACGCTCAACGGCTCCGGGCTCGCCTTTCCCCGCGTCATAGCATCAATTCTGGAGCATCATCAGCAGGAGGATGGCAGCGTGCGCGTCCCCGCTGCGCTCAGCACCTATCTCGGCGCAGAGCGCCTGGTCTGAGCGATGCGCCGGCTCGCTCCGGTAACGCTGGTCACCATCGGCGTGCTCGCACTTCTGGTGTGGTACGTCATCTATACGCGTGTCGTCGTGAGAGAGCTGAGGCAGGAAGCGTCTCGCGTCGGACTCATGTACGCGCGCGTGTACAACGGACTCAGCGATCCAAATCCTGACGGCGCCACCGCCGCGCTGCTCGATCTCTCGCGCCACATTCGGGAGTCGGGAGTGCCGATGATTCTTACCGACGAGCATGGAAATCCGACCGACACCGCCAACCTCCCCTTCTCGTCGTCGCTCGGCTCGAAGGAGATCCGAAACTACATCGTGGAGCTCGACCAACAAAACGTGCCGATGGTCGAGCCAGGCGTGGGGACGGTTCATTTCGGTAACACGGCGCTCGTGCGTGGGCTGATTCTCATTCCGGTTTTGCAGTCAATTCTCATCGGGATGGTGCTGCTCGCCGGCGCGTACGCGCTGCGCACGCGTGGCCGCGCCGATCGCGAGCAGATCTGGGCGGGCATGGCGCGCGAATCTGCGCACCAGCTCGGCACACCCCTCTCCAGCATCAGTGGCTGGATCGAGCTGCTGCGAGAGACCGAGCCGGAGGCGACGACGGTCGCGGCGCTGGATCACATGGAGGCGGACCTGGAGCGGCTGAAGCGCGTTGCGCACCGGTTCGAGCGCATCGGCCGGCCACCGAGACAGGAGCCCGTGGACCTCGGCAGCCTCGTCGACCGCGTGGCGGCATATTTCAGGGCCCGCGTTCCCACGCTCGCTCAGCGAGTGACGGTCTCGTCCTCCCACTACGGCGATCTCGTGGTTCAGGGAGATCCGGTGCTGCTCGAATGGGCGCTCGAGTCGTTGACGAAGAATGCGATCGATGCGCTGGCCGGGAGGGATGGCAAGGTGGAGATATCGGCCGAGTCGCTGCCGGAGGGTCGTGTCCGCGTCCGTGTGTCGGACGACGGGCCCGGCGTTCCCCGCGAGATCCGCAATCAGATCTTCGATCCCGGCTTCTCGACCAAGGAAAAAGGGTGGGGGATCGGTCTCTCGCTGGCGCGCCGCATCGTGCGCGACAGTCACGGGGGAGAGCTGCTGCTCGTTCCATCGGAGCACGGCGCGACCTTCGACATGGTTCTCGGCTGATCGCGTTATCTTCAGATGATGTCTGAATCAACGAGCGCCGCCACAGTCGAGCGAACCGAGCCCCTTGCCGGCCTGAATCCGGCGCAGCGCGAAGCTGTGCTCCATTTCGAGGGGCCGATGCTCGTTCTGGCCGGAGCCGGTTCGGGCAAAACACGCGTGCTCACCACCCGCATCGCGCGACTGATCGAGCATCACGGAGTCGATCCGTCGCGCATCCTTTCTGTCACCTTCACGAACAAGGCTGCCGGTGAGATGCGCGATCGAATCGCGCGCCTCCTGGGTGAAGAGCCCAAGGGAATGTGGAGCGGAACCTTTCACGCCATTGGGGCGCGCATCCTCCGGAGCTCGGCTCAACACGTGGGTCGGACATCCAGCTTCACGATCTACGACGAGGACGATTCCCTGGGCGTCGTCAAGAGAATCATGGAGCGTGAGGGAGTGCCGCAGAAGCAGTACAGCCCGAAGGTGATCGCATCGCTCATCTCCGACGCGAAGAACGCGCTCGTTCCTCCGGGCGAATACGAGTCGCTCGCGATGGATCCGGTTTCGAGAACAGCCGCGAAGATTTACAAGCAGCTTGAACCGACGCTGCGCGCGGCGAATGCGGTGACCTTCGACGACCTCCTGGTTCTGCCGGTCGAGATATTCCGCAAGGATGAGACGACGCTCGCCCGCTATCGCGATCGGTTCCAGTTCATCCTGGTCGACGAATATCAGGACACGAACCGCGCCCAGTTCCAGTTCATCAAGCTCCTCGGGAGCGCGCACGGAAACGTCGTCGTCGTGGGAGACGACGATCAGTCGATTTACGGCTGGCGCGGCGCCGACATCCGGAACATTCTCGACTTCGAGAAGGAATTCACAGCGGCGAAACTCGTGCGTCTCGAGGACAACTACCGCTCGACGCCGGATATCCTGCACGTCGCCAACGCCGCGATCACTCAGAACATCGGCCGAAAGGGGAAGACGCTTCGCGCCACCCGCGAGGCCGGCGAGCCGGTGACGCTCCTCGCCGCCCTCGACGAGCGGGACGAGGCGGACTTCATCCTCGAAGAGATCAAGGCGCGCCGGCATCGGGAGGATCGCGGGTTCAACGAGTTCGCGGTACTGTACCGGACGAACGCGCAAAGCCGCGCGCTCGAGGACGCCCTGAGGCGTGAGGCGATTCCGTACCGTCTGGTCGGTTCCGTTCGCTTCTACGATCGGCGCGAGATTCGCGATCTGATGGCGTACCTCAAGCTCATCGCGAATCCTTCCGACGAAGAAGCGTTCCGCCGCGCGATCGGCGTGCCCAAGCGCGGCATTGGGGACAGCTCCGTCGATACTCTTGCCGCGCGCGCGCGCGACACGCGCGTTTCGCTCTCGGAGGTCGCGGCGCGCGAGGACCTCCAGGAGTCGCTGCGCCCGGCGGCCCGCAAGGCGCTGGCCGATTTCACCCGCCTGATTTCCGGACTGCGCGAGCGGGCGAAGGACACCAGCGTCGACGTTCTGATTCAGGAGCTCATCGGCGAAATCCGCTACGTGGATTATCTCCAGGCCGAGGGTCCGGAATCCGCGCGCGACCGGATCGAGAACCTGAGCGCGCTCGTCAATGGAGCGGCGGAGACGGTCATCGATGACGGTGGCGAAGTCGGCCTCACACCACTCGATCATTTCCTTCAGCGCGCAATGCTCGTCGCCGGCGCCGACGCTCTCGATCCTTCGGCCGACGCGGTCACGCTGATGACTCTCCACAACGCCAAGGGACTCGAATACCCGGTTGTGTTCCTTACGGGACTGGAAGACGGTCTGTTCCCTCTGTCGCAGTCCTTCGACGATCCTCCCAAGCTTGAGGAGGAACGACGGCTCTTCTACGTCGGGATCACGCGCGCGGAAGAAAAACTCTACCTCTCGCACACGGAGATGCGGCGGCGGAACGGGGAGCTTCTGCCGTCAATCCAGTCGAGATTCCTGCGCGAGATCGCCGCCGCCAATCTCGATCAGAGGAAGACGCTCAGGGTGACCTCGATGGGGCGCGGGGCAGCCGGTCGCGACATCGGCTTCAAGGGTGCGTATCAATCGCGCCGCACCCACGACGTTCCTTCCTGGCGCAAAGTCGATCCCATCACCGAAGCCGAGCGCTCGCAGGACGAGCCTCGCTACGTGAAGGGAGAGCGGGTAAAACACAAGCTGTTCGGCGACGGATCGATCGCCGAGCTGTCGGGTGTGGGTCGCGAAGTGAAAGCCATCATCGATTTTGACGACGAAGCCGTCGGACGCAAAACCATCAAGCTTGCTTACACAACCCTCGAGCGCGGGCAGGAATAGTGGCCGTCACACGTGAGGATGTGCTGCACATCGCCGATCTGGCTCGCCTTGGCGTCGACGGCGCGCGTGCCGACGCGCTGACGAAAGAGCTGAGCGCGATTCTCGCTCACATGGAGGTCCTGTCGGCGGTGGATACGGCGTCAGACCCGCCGACCGCTGGGATCGGCGCCGAAGGGACGCCGCTCCGGCCGGACGAGCGCGTGTCGCCATTGATGGAGCGGACGCTCGAGTCGTTCGCGCCCGCCATGCGCGATGGCTTCTTCATCGTTCCGCGTCTAGCCACGCACGAGGATCCCGCCGAGAGCGGCGCTTGAGCGTGGAGAGCTTCGTGAAGCTCGGCGCGGCAGCGATCGCGTCGAGCGTCCGCGCCAGAGAGGCATCGCCGTCCGACATGATTCGGGCGTCCTTCGCGCGCGCGCGCGAAATCGGCGCCGGGCCCGACGGGCTCAACATCTATCTTCACTCGGACGAGCAGGCGACCCTGGAAGAGGCCGACGCGATTCAGAAGCGCCTCGACAGCGCGACCGACGCCGGGGTCCTGGCGGGCGTTCCCGTTGCGATCAAGGACAACATCGCATCGCTCGGCCTCCCCACCACCTGTGGATCGAAGATTCTCGCGGGATACGTCAGCCCATTCGAGGCGACCGCCATCACGAGGCTCCGCGCGAGCGGGGCGCTGATCGTCGCGAAGACGAACATGGACGAATTCGCGATGGGGTCATCGACCGAGAACAGCGCTTATGGCCCGACTCGGAATCCGCACGATGTGCGCTGTGTTCCGGGCGGATCGTCGGGTGGTTCGGCGGCCGCGGTGGCCGCGGGCATCACGCCAATTGCGCTTGGATCCGAGACGGGTGGGTCCGTCCGTCAACCAGCCGCTTTCTGCGGGGTAGTTGGCGTGAAGCCGACCTATGGTCGAGTGAGTCGTTACGGGCTGGTGGCGTTCGCATCGTCGCTCGACCAGATCGGCGTGCTGGGCCGGACGGTGGATGACGCTGCGCTTGGTCTCGAGACCATTGCTGGCTTCGACACGATGGATTCGACCAGCTCCGACGCTGACGTTCC
>DHJM01000032.1:17414-33165 GCA_002404335.1 Gemmatimonadales bacterium UBA4720 | reverse complement strand
AGAGATTTGTGCGACCGCTCTCTCGATCGCTTCCGCTCGATGGGCGCGACGATTCGGGACATCTCGCTGCCACGCTCACCGCTCGCGATTCCCGTGTACTACATCCTCGCGCCGGCGGAAGCATCGTCCAACCTCGCGCGATTCGACGGCGTGCGGTACGGACTGCGCGTCGATCCCGGCAACGGACTGAAGGCGATGTACGAAGCCACGCGATCGCAGGGATTCGGGCCGGAGGTCACACGTCGAGTGCTTCTCGGGACGTACGTTCTTTCCGCCGGCTACTATGACGCGTACTACAAGAAGGCTCAGGCAGTACGGGCCCTCATCGGCGATGATTTCCGCTCGGTGTTCAGCAGTGGCGTGAACGCGATCTTCACTCCGACCACGCCGACCACCGCGTTTCACGTCGGCGCGATCAGCGATCCCTACGAGATGTACCTCAACGACATCTTCACGGTGACGGCGAATCTCGCTGGAGTGCCGGCGATTTCAGTTCCGATCGGCAGGGTGCGCCGGCTGCCGGTGGGCGGACAGATCATCACCGCGCACTTCGACGAGTACACGATGTTCCGCGTGGCTTACGCGCTCGAGGCGTCCCTCGGTGCCGAGGCGCACCAGTGAGCCGCGAACGTTACGAGATGGTCGTCGGGCTCGAGGTGCACGTCCAGCTCAAGACGCGGACGAAGGCGTTCTGCGGCTGCTCAACGGATTTCGGCGCACCGCCCAACGTCAACACCTGTCCCGTTTGTCTGGCCCTCCCTGGTGCGTTGCCTGTTCTGAACGAGCGGGCAGTCGAGCTGGCGACGAGGGCAGCGCTTGGGCTCGGATGCAAAGTCAATCCGGTCTCGATATTCGCGCGCAAGAATTACTTCTATCCGGATCTGCCGAAAGGCTACCAGATATCTCAGTTCGATCAGCCTCTCGCGACTGGAGGATCGGTCGCCATCGGCAAGAACGACGCGGGCGCTGACGTCCAGATCGGCATAACGCGCCTCCATATGGAGGAGGACGCCGGCAAGTCCATCCACGATCGCTATCCTGGCGCGACGGCGATCGATCTCAATCGAGCGGGCGTTCCCCTCATCGAGATCGTGAGCGAGCCCGATCTTCGCACATCGGCCGACGCCGGAGCCTATCTCCGGACGGTGAAACAGATCCTCCAGTATCTCGATGTCAGCGACGTGAGCATGGAGGAGGGGAGTCTCCGCGTCGACGCGAACATCAGCGTGCGCCCGCCGGGACAGACCAAGCTCGGAACCAAGACCGAGGTCAAGAACATGAATTCGTTCTCAGCGGTCGAGCGCGCACTGGAAGCCGAGTTCGAGAGACAGTGCGCGCTGCTGGATTCGGGCGGGAGAGTCGAGCAGCAGACGCTGCTTTGGGACGGTGCGCGCGAGACGGTTCGGCCGAGCAGAACGAAGGAAGGAAGCCACGACTATCGGTATTTCCCCGAACCCGATCTTCTTCCTCTCAAGGTGGATGAGAAGTGGATAAGCGATGCGCGCAGCCATCTTCCGGAGCTACCCGATGCGCGAAAGAAACGCCTGGTGCAGGAGTTCGGCATCTCCCTCGTCGAGGTCGAGCAGTTGACCGCAACCCCGGCGCTTGCCGAATACTTCGAAGCGGTCGCTCGTGTATCGGGCGACGGAAAGGCGGCATACAACTGGGTGATGGGTGAAGTACTGGCCGCGCTTCGCGCCTCCAGCGGAGATATCACGCACTTCCGCGTCAGGCCGGCGGATCTGGCGCAGCTTCTCAATCTCGTACGCGACGGCACCATAAGTCACACCGCGGCAAAGCGCGTCTTCGCGCTGATGGTGGAAACCGGCAAGCAGCCGGCGCAAGTTGCGGCTGACGAAGGGCTACTCCAGGTCGGCGATGAAGATGCGATCGCGACGTGGGTGGACGAAGTTCTGCGAGAGCACCCGGAAGAGGCCGCGCGCTACCTCGCGGGCGAGAAAAAACTCCAGGGAGTATTGGTCGGCTTCGTGATGAAAAAATCGAAGGGCCGCGCTGACCCGAAGCGCGTGAATCAGTTGTTGTCGGCGCGCGGCGGGTAGAGAGGCTCGGGCAGGCCCATCGCGTAGCGCAGCGCCGAGCGCGGCAAGCCGAAGTGATGCTGTGCCTGCTCGAACACGTGCTCCTCGCCCCCTCGGCGGAGCGCCGCGCGTCGAATTTTCTTCGCTTCGCGCAAAGGGATTGTTCCGGCCGGGTCCAGCAGAAAGGGCTCGGCGCGGTCCAGACGCGTCAGCAGATCGACGATGAAGTCGAATGCTCTCACCATGTAGGTGCCAACCTCGTCGTCGCTCAGATCCCAACGGCTCTTTTCCTCCACCAGGTGGAAGATCCGTTGCCACGATTCAGTGTCGGCTACGTAGACCATCCCGCGAAAGATTCTCCTGTTGGTGGGCGTGCTGAAGATCGTCGGGCTCAGAATTCGATCGAGATGCTCATCGGAGTGCGAGTGGTCGCGAAGGATCAGCTGCTTTGCCGTCCGGCTGAAGCGCTCGCCGATGTGCGTGTCGAAGCGGCTCTCCCAGTAACTGTGGCCGAGCGCAGCAGTGGATGATGTGATCGTGAGCTGGTGCGGCACGAAGTAATTGTGCGCGACCGAATCGGCGGCGAGGTGCGCCAGGTAGCCCAGCCCGAACGCGCGAAGCGCATCCGACTCGGCGTTGTCGTGGATCTCGAATCCGACGTTCCACGAGTGGCAATGGCGGCCCGCGGCGGCGTATTTCTTCGCCATGCTCGTGTCTGCCGCGATCGAGCCGTATAGAAAATCGTAGGGGAACGCCGACAGCAGCTCGGCGATGCTGGAGGGAAGAAGCGCGAGCGAGCGCATGACCGCTTCGCCCAGGAAAATGTGCGTTCCTGGAGTCCAGGCGTGCGCGACAGCTGGCGATAGCACCAGCGCCAGCAGCACGGCCAGCGCGATTCGCCAGCCCAGTGCTGCGCGCGGTGATGCGCGCACCATTCCGAGGGACCTAGATCCCGATGCGCTTACGCTGCCGCCGGACTGCTTTTCTGAGATCGTCCAGCTCGTCCTTCACGACGTTGTTGATCGCGTCGCGTGCGGTATCGACGTAGTCACGCACCTGCTCGACCATGTCGTCGACGGGAATCCGGTCGACGAGCTCCTCGCCACGGTCCACGGCTGTACGGAATCCGCGCTTTGCACGCGGCCCTGCCCAGCGCGCGCCTTCCATTGCGCGATCGCCCGCCCATCTCGCGCCGTCAAGCCCGCGGCTTCCGGCCCATTTGGCGCCCTCCATTCCGGCCAATCCGGCGAGGGCGGCGCCACGCCCAGCGTAGCGAACCAACGGTCCGACTGGCCGGCGGCCAGAGGGCCCCCGCCTCAAAAGCAGCGTAATCCCGGCGCCGACCGCCGCGCCGATGATCGCCGCTGTCAGTAGGTCGTATTGTTGCTCGCGCTCATCGTCCAGCTCCACTTCTGGGCCGGACGCGCGGGCGCGGTTTCTCGCCACCATCGGCTCTGTCTTCGTCGTAGTCCCCATCGTTCCAGTCCTCCTCGTCAAATGCCTGATTGATTCCCGTTTGCACGCCGCGAATTGTCGACGCAGTCCTTACGAAGGCCGACTCGGCCTCTTCCTGCACGACCTCCAGCAGCGCATTGAGCTGATTGATCCTGTCTTCCGCCGCGCTCGCGGCCTGCTGCAATCGCTGATTTACAGCGGCCACCGTCTGGCTCACCTGCTGTATGTCTACGCGCAGCGAGGTCGAGATGTAGTCGACGTTGTCCGCGATCGCGCTCGCATGCCGCATCAACGGATTGATGTCCCCGTAGATCTTGTCCAGCATGTCGCTGACTTTCTTGTAGCTCTTCCTGAAATTCCAGGCGGCCGGCACCAGCGCCACTGTAAGGATGATCACGGTGATGGTCATGACGCCGCTTGCCACGCTCGTGATTTTGTCCCACAACCCCGGCTCGGCTACGACCTGTTTCGTGTAGATCGTGTCCGGAAGAGCACGGGCAGCCTGCAACAGCAGCTCAGCGCCGCTACCGATCCATCCCGTCATGCGCGTGAAGTGTGCAAGGGAGAGGCCATTTATCGAGGGGTTTTAGGTCGCGGTACAAAGAGTGCTCAGTACGATATATTTTCGCAACAGATCTTCACCACCGACCATAATCAACATGCCAGCAGTGCAATTCGTCGTGGAGGGCGGCAGACCCCTCAGCGGCTCTATTCGACCTTCCGGAAACAAGAACGCCGCACTGCCGATCGTGGCAGCGGCGATTATATCTCCCAACAAGGTACATCTCGAGAACGTTCCGCGGATCCGTGACATCGAAACGCTCGTCGAGCTCATTCGCTCGGTCGGCGCCTCCATGGAGTGGGTCGGCCGGAACTCGCTCGAAGTCCTCGCCACGGACCTGCGTCCGGCCGATCTCAATCCGACGCTGTGCGCCAAGATCCGGGCGTCGATCCTTCTCGCCGCGCCCCTCCTCGCGCGCTGCGGGCAGGTGACGCTGCCACCCCCCGGCGGCGACGTGATCGGGCGCAGAAGGCTCGACACCCACTTCCTCGCCCTCGAGCAGCTCGGCGCCAAGTTCACTCACGGGAAGATGATCGAGATGCGCGTCAACGGCTTCAAGGGCGCCGACGTGTTTCTCGACGAGCCGAGCGTCACCGCGACCGAGAACGCGCTGGTGGCGGCGTCGGCAGCAAGCGGCACCACCGTCCTTCGCAACGCGGCGAGCGAGCCCCACGTCCAGGACCTGGCGCATTTTCTCATTGCGCTGGGAGCGGAGATCGAGGGCGTGGGCACCAACACGATGACCATTCACGGCGGCCGGCCACTCGGAACCAAGCCGGTTACCCACACCATCGGTCCCGATCACATCGAGGTCGGGTCCTTCATTGGGCTCGCCGCGGTAACCAAGTCGGAGCTTAGAATCGAGAACGCCGGCATCGAGCATCTTCGCTCGACCCGGATGGGATTTTCCCGCCTGGGGATCGAGTGCGAAGTGGATGGCCAGGACCTGATCGTGCCGGCCAAGCAGTCGCGGAAGATCCAGTCCGACATGGGCGGCCACGTGCCGAAGCTGGAGGACCAGCCGTGGCCGGCGTTTCCCGCGGACTGCATGTCGATCGCGATCGTGACCGCGACGCAATGCGAAGGACTCGTTCTCATGCACGAAAAGATGTTCGAGTCGCGAATGTTCTTCGTCGACAAGCTCTCCACCATGGGTGCGCGGATCGTGCTCTGTGATCCGCACCGCGCGCTGATCCATGGCCCGTCGCGCCTGCGTGGTGCGTTCCTCGAGTCGCCTGACATTCGGGCCGGAATGGCCCTTCTGCTCGCGGCGCTGTGCGCCGAAGGCACGAGCTTCATCAACAACGTCGGCCAGATCGAGCGTGGCTACGAGCGCATCGATGAGCGCCTGAATGCGCTCGGTGCCGCGATCACCCGGGTCGACGATCGCCGACAGTAGCGTGAATGACGTTCCGAAGGAGGCAATCTCCGATTTTGAGAGTTGGGGGATTCGCGCCTTCACTACGACCCGCGAGGCCGGAACGTTCGGTCTCTCGGGCACCGATCCCGTCAACGAAGTCATGGGCCGGTGGACCGCGGTGCAGCGCGAGCTGGCGGAAACCGCGCGCCGGCTCGCATCGATTCGGCAGGTCCACGGCACTCGCGTTCTCGTGCACACCGGCGGTTGGGAAGGCTGGCTTCGGGGAGAGGAAGCCGACGGGCACATCGCCTCGGAGAAGGGAATCGCGCTCGCCGTGGGCGTGGCGGACTGCGTCCCGGTATTCATCGCTCACCCCTCGGGGATCGTGGCGCTGCTTCATTCCGGGTGGAGGGGAACTGCCGCCCATATCACCACCGAAGCGATTGCCGCGCTCGCCAGATATGGGCTGCCACCGGACGAGCTGGCGATCCACCTGGGGCCGGCAATCTGTGGCCGCTGCTACGAGGTGAGCGCCGAGGTACGTGAGCAGCTGACGGGACAGCCCGCCACTCGGCCAGGACACGTCGATCTGCGGTCGTTGATCGCTGAGCACGCCACCGAGACGGGGGTGCAGAAGATCACAGTGAGCGCATCGTGCACGCGGTGCGATAACGATCGCTTTTTCTCGCACCGCGCGGGCGACAAGGGACGCCAGATAGGAGTGATCGCAGCTCAAGCGTGACGCCAGGCCGGTCACCTTGACTCGCCTCAGCCACCTTTCTACATTGTATAGGGCGTTCAACTCGGCGGCCAACACTGATGTGGGGATCCCCCCACATTTTTTTGTCCCTTGAATGGACCTCGAAGGTAGATGAACGAAACGCTGGAATCTCTTGTGGCATCGGAAATTAAGCCACTTGGACTAGAGCTTTTCGAATTTAAGATCGGGGGCAGCCAGGGTCGTCCCGTTCTCGACGTTCGCGTCGAGCGCGAGGATGGAGAAGAGGTGACGGTGGACGATTGCGCGGCTGCATCGCGCATGATCGAAGCGAGGCTGGACGCAGAAGATTTCGGTGGCAAGAGATACGTGCTGGAAGTCTCGTCGCCGGGGCTCGAAAGACCGCTCCGGAACGCGAAGGATTGGAAGAAGTTCGTCGGCAAAAGCGCGGTAGTCACCACGAACGTGGTGGGCGATCCGGCTGGTCGGCGCACGGACGAAGTCGAGATCGCCGGTGTCGAAGGGGATGCCGGGCAGGAAGTTGTGATAGTGCATAACGAGCGGGGCGATGAGCGGCGCTTTCCGCTCGCCGCGGTCGAGAAGGCGCGGCTGGCGTTCCACTGGAAACGGTAGGGGTTCAGGACATGGTGGCTTCAGTAGAAATTCTGACGGCGATCCGCGAGTTGACCAACTCGAAGCAGATCGATCGCGCCGAATTGCACGGGCTTCTGCAGGACGGCATCAACGCCGCCCTCGCCAAGAAGCACGGGCCTACGGTGCAGGCTGAAGTCGACATCGACGAGAGCAAGGGCGCGATTCGCATTGTTCTCCTCAAGACCGTGGTCGAAGAGGTTACCGACCCCGCCAGCCAGATATCGCTTGAAGATGCTCGCTTCGAGGACGCGGAGTTTCAGGTCGGCGACCAGATGGAGATTCCGGTCGATTTCGCCGAATTCGGACGCACGGCGGTTCAGGCCGCCAAGCAGCGGATCATCCAGCGCGTCAGGGAAGGCGAGAGATCGAAGATCCGCGACGAATTCTCCAGCAGAGTCGGAGATCTCCTCTCGGGAGAAGTCCAGCAGATCGAGCGCGGCAAGCTCGTCATCATGCTGAACAAGTTCCGCGAGGCGGAAGCGATCATTCCTTACCGCGAGCAGAACCACCGCGAGCATTTCCATCAGGGTGATCCTATCCGCGCCGTATTGAAGCGCGTCGAAGAGACTCCGAAGGGGCCGCGTCTCGTTCTCAGCAGGGCGGATGCGCTCTTCGTGAAGGCGCTGTTCAAGCTCGAGGTCCCGGAGATCCAGCAGAATCTGGTCGAGATCCGCGCGAGTGCGCGCGAGGTCGGAAGCCGGACCAAGATCGCTGTGTTCTCACGCGACGACTCGGTCGATCCGGTGGGCGCCTGCGTCGGCCTCAAAGGCTCGCGTGTTCAGGCGGTCGTCAACGAGCTCGGCGGCGAGCGAATCGATATCGTCCCTTGGTCGGCCGATCCCGAGCGCTTCGCCAAGCTGGCCCTCGCACCAGCCCGTGTCGCGCGCGTGTTCAGCGATCCGGCGACGAAGACGATTCAGGCTATCGTGGACGAGGATCAGCTGTCTCTGGCGATCGGACGGAACGGCCAGAACGTGCGCCTCGCGTCGGAGCTCACCGAGTGGAAGATCGAGCTCTACTCGAGCCGTGAGTGGATGGAGCGTGGCACCGATCAACCGATCTTTGCTCCGCTTCCGACCGACGAGCCAGTGTCGGGCGTCAATCCGCGCCTCGTTGACATCGAGGGAATGCAGCCGGCAACCGTCGCCGTTCTCGAGGAGGCCGGCTACAAGACGCTGGACGACATTATTGATCTCGAGCGCGAGGATTTTCTGCGCCTGCCCGGCATCGCGCCGGAAGAGGCGGATCGTCTGATGGCGATCATCAATGAGCTGACGACCGACGAAGCGCCGGAGGCCGCCGAAGAGGCGGTTGTTACCACAGAGGCGGATGTCGAGGCGGGCAGCGAGATGGCTTCCGAGGGTGGTGCAGCTGCCGCGGTCGAGCTGCCGCCGGAGACGGAAGAGAAGAAGCCGGAAGTGAAGAAGAAGGAAGCGAAGGCGACGGAAGGCAAGAAGCCGGAGTAGCGGAAAATGGACGCCGTTCAGCAGCGGAAACTCCTGGGCCTCATCGGTCTGGGTGTTCGCGGACGCGGGGCGATCGTTGGTGTGCAGCAAGTGCGGGAGGCGGCGAAGCGCGGCAAGTTGTTTCTGGCTATTGCCGCGCCCGACGCATCGAGTAACAGTTTGGACAAAGTGCTTCCGCTGCTTAGCGCTCGCGGAATCACGGTCCTCGCTGGTCCGCCAGCCGCCGAGTTGGGCGCCGCGGTGGGGCGCGAGGCCGCAGCCGTAATTGGGATTGTCGATAGAGGTCTGGCAAAGGGGATTCGGGCACTAAGTCCGACTCCGATGCCTGATGGGCGTAAGGACGGGGAGGAGTAGGGTTGAGCAAGCTTCGAGTACACGATTTGGCCGGCGAGTTTGGGGTTCCCACAGACGAAGTGATCAATCTTCTTCGTCAGATGGACGTTCCTGTGCGCAGTCATCTGAGTCCGCTGAGCGACGATCAGGTCGCTCGCATCCGTGCGCGCTGGGAGCGCGAGAAGCGCGCGCGAGTGGCGGCTCCGCCGGCGGCTACTCGTCGTCGTCGCGGAACTGCGGCGTCCGCGCCTGCGCCTGAAGCGAAGCCCGAGCCCGCCGCAGCCGCGGAAGGCGCCACGAGACGCCGTCGACGTGCGGCCACCGAGCCCGTAGCCGAAGCACCGGTTGAGACACCGGCTCCCGAGGAAGTGAAATCGTTGGCAATTGCTGCCGCTCCGGTTGTTTCGCCGACGCCAATCGCCGCTTCGATGCCGGTCGATGTCCCGGCCGTCGAACGTCCCCGGACTCCGTCAGTTCCCGCGCGCCCCGTCGCACCGCCTCCCCAGACAGCGCACGCAGGGACCGAGCACGCCAGCGACCGTAACACCGGCCGCGAGCGTCAGCGTCCGCAGCCCGTAGTCCCGGGCGCTCCGCGTCCGCGTCCCGTCGCAACGGGAGCGCCGTACACGCCACCTCGCCCGGTCGCATCAGCGGCTCCGGGCGCAGGTACTGCACCGACGCGCCGCGACGATCGCGGCGCGGGTAGTGGTGGTGGTGGTCGCGGCGAAGAGCGTGGTGGGCGCCGTGGCAAGAAGGGAAAGCGCGGAGTCGATCAGGAAGCCGTATCGGCGAACATCGGCAAGACCATGGCGTCGATGCGTGGCCCGATTCGTCGCGGCGGAGCTCGCCGCGCGGAAGACGGCACCTATCGCGAGGAGCTCGCTGCGCAGCAGGCGGCCGAGGTAGAGCGTGAGAAGAAGACCGTTCGCGTCAACGAGTTCATCACGGTCAACGAGCTCGCGCAAATCCTCAAGATCCCCGCTGTCCAGATCGTCGGGTTCGCATTCAAGAACCTCGGCCTGATGGTCACGATCAACCAGCGGCTCGATTTCGACCAGATCGAATTGATCGCCGGCGAATTCGGATTCCAGGCCGTGAAGGAAGAAGAGTACGCGGCGGATCTCAAGACCACGCCAACCGCCGAGGATACGGCGGAGCAGCTGGAGCCTCGCCCACCGGTCGTCACGATCATGGGTCACGTAGACCACGGCAAGACATCGCTGCTCGACTACATCCGCAAGTCGAACGTCGTGGCCGGTGAGTCGGGAGGAATTACGCAGCACATCGGTGCGTATCACGTCGATCTGCCCGCCGGCAAGTCGATCACGTTCCTCGACACGCCTGGCCACGAAGCGTTCACGGCCATGCGCGCCCGCGGCGCGCAGGTCACGGACATCGTCGTGCTCGTCGTCGCTTCGGACGATCAGGTAATGCCGCAGACAATCGAGGCGATCTCGCATGCCAAGAACGCGGGCGTGCCGATGATCGTCGCGATCAACAAGATCGACGTTCCGGGTGCGAACCCGATGAAGGTGAAACAGGATCTGCTTCAGCACGGAGTCGTGCTGGAGGAGTTCGGCGGCACCGTTCTGTCGACCGAAGTGTCCGCGAAAAAGGGAACGAACATCGACAAACTGCTCGAGCAGATTTTGCTGCAGGCCGAGATCCTCGACCTCAAGGCGAATCCGAACCGGAGCGCCACGGGTGCGGTGATCGAAGCGCAGCTCGATCCGGGCAAGGGCGCGCTCGCGACGATTCTCGTCAGCAACGGCACCTTGCACGTTGGAGACGACTTCATCTGCGGCATGTACTCGGGCCGCGTGCGAGCGCTGCTGGATGAGCGTGGCCGCAACATCAAGGACGCGAGTCCGGCAATACCGGCTCAGGTCCTTGGCATCGGCGGCGTTCCGATGGCCGGCGATCAGTTCGTGGTCGTCGAAGATGCGATGGAGTCGCGCGAAATCGCGCAGCGCCGCCAGCGTCTCGACCGCGAAGCGAAGAGCCGGCGCACGGCCAAGGGCGTGATCTCGCTCGAGGACTTCATGTCCCAGACAGCGCCCGGCCAGAAGCGGACGCTCCGTATCGTGATCAAGGCCGACCAGGGCGGTCCGGCGGAAGCGCTCGCCGACTCGCTTGGCCAGCTGTCGCACGAAGAGGTCTCCGTCGATGTCATCCACCGCGGCGTTGGTGCAATCACGGAGAGCGACATTCTGCTCGCCCGTGCATCGGGCGCGATCATCGTT
Organism: Gemmatimonadales bacterium UBA4720; assembly: GCA_002404335.1. Lineage (GTDB taxonomy): Bacteria > Gemmatimonadota > Gemmatimonadetes > Gemmatimonadales > Gemmatimonadaceae > UBA4720. Next base: position 22,335 of record DHJM01000032.1, on the reverse strand, counting down.
GGCTTCCACGTGCGGCCCGACAACAACGCGCGCGCCGCGGCCGAGCGTGAAGGCGTGGAGATCAAGCTCTACAAGATCATCTACGAAGCAGTCGAAGACGTTCGCGCCGCGCTCGAGGGCATGCTTCGCCCCGAGGAAAAGGAGGTCGTGCTCGGCGAGGCCCAGGTTCGCGAGCTGTTCAAGGTTCCGAAGATGGGCGTGATTGCCGGCTGCTCGGTGCGCAGCGGAGTCATCAACCGCCAGGGCCGCGTTCGCGTGATCCGCGACGGCGTGGAGATCTACGACGGAGCCATCGCGTCGCTGCGCCGCTTCAAGGACGACGTCAAGGAAGTGCGCGAAGGATTCGAGTGCGGAATCGGCGTCGAGAACTTCAACGACATCAAGGTGGGCGACGTGCTCGAATGCTACAAGAAGGAGCAGGTGGCGCGGACACTGACCTCGGCGGCGGGCGCTTCTGCGTAATACGCGTCGAGCGGATCGCGTCGCCGAAGCAGTCCGCGTCGAGGTGGCGACATTCCTCACCGAATCCGTAAAGGATCCACGGATCGTCGGGTTCGTCACCGTCACCGGCGCCGAGGTCAGTCCCGACCTCCGCCACGCTCGCGTCTACGTGAGCGTGCTCGGAAGTGATACCGAGAAGAAGGCCACATTCGACGGACTGGAGAGTGTCGCAGTGCACCTCCGTTCACGGGTGGCGCGCGAGCTCCAGCTGCGGGTCGCGCCCGATATTCAGTTCAAGGAAGACGACACCATCGCTCGGGCCGCCCGCATCGAATCGCTTCTCGCTGACGTGAAGAGGCAGGACGCCGCAGCGGGCCGTGGTAACGAACAAGACTGACCGCGCTTCCGAGTTCTCCACGTCGAAAGAGACTGACCGCGGTTCAGAGTTTTCCTCGCCGAACGGGGGATCTGACCGCAGCTCCGAGTTCGCGGCGCCTGCTCAGGGATTGCTGCTTGTCGACAAGCCCGCGGGAATGACGTCGCACGACGTCGTCCAGCACGTAAGACGCATTTACGGCGAGCGCAGCATCGGTCACCTCGGCACGCTTGATCCTTTCGCGACTGGGCTCCTCGTACTCCTCCTGGGCCGGGCCACGCGGCTCGCGACATTCATCGACGCGGAGCCCAAGGTTTACGAAGCGACGATCAAGTTCGGAGAGGAGACCGACACTGACGACGCGACGGGGACGGTTATTCGTACCGCTTCGCCACCGCGCGAAGCCGACGTCCTATCGGCGGTCAAGTCGCTCACGGGCACAATCGCGCAAGTTCCTCCCGCATATTCCGCCAAGAGCGTCGACGGAACGCGGGCTTACGACGCGGCACGTCGAGGAGAGCCCCTGGACCTCGCCGCAGCGAATGTCACCGTTCACGGTTGGGAGCTCGGCAAATTCACAGGCGACTCGCTCTCGGCGAAAATCACCTGCAGCGGCGGGACCTACATTCGGGCGCTTGCTCGTGACCTCGGACGACTTACCGCGTCGGCGGCGCACCTCGAGCAGCTTCGTCGCACGCGCGCCGGCGAGTTCGACGTGCGGGAGGCCGCGACACTGGAGAGCCTTGCCGAGACTCCCGTACGTGTGAGGACGCTCCGCGTCGTGCCGGATGCCTAGACAAATCGACGCATCGGACGAGTCGGGACTGCCGCCCTACGTCTCGGCAACGGTGATCACCGTCGGGACATTCGACGGCGTTCACCGCGGCCATCGCGACGTCGTCGAGCGGCTCGTAGCTCGCTCGCGTCATCTCAAGATCCCGAGTGTCCTCGTTACGTTCGAGCCGCACCCGCTCGAGATCGTGAATCCCGCGGCTGCTCCGCTCTTGCTCACGACGCGCGACGAGAAGCTGGAAGTCCTGGCCGAGACGGGCCTCGATTACCTGGCCGTCGTGCCCTTTACCGCGGTGCTTGCCGCGTATTCCGCCGAGGATTTCGTGGAGCTCGTCCTCAGGCGCTGCTTCCGGTTGCGTGAGCTGCTCATCGGCTACGATCATGGCTTCGGACGGCAGCGGGCGGGAAATGTCGCCGTACTGCAGACGCTCGGCGAACGAGACGGCTTCCAGGTCGATGTGGTGGACCCGGTCTCGACGCCGGATGGACACTCGGTGTCTTCGACCTCCATCCGCCGCGCGGTTGCGGGTGGCGATCTGGCCCGCGCAGCGGAGGCTCTGGGACGCCTCTACTCAGTGAGCGGACGCGTCATCGAAGGTTCGCAGCGCGGCCACAGGATCGGATTTCCTACCTTGAATCTTGGACCTCCTCCACCGAGGAAGCTTCTTCCGCCCGAAGGTGTATATGCGGTGCGGGTTCAAACGGCGGCCGGCCCAGTCGGCGGGATGATGAATCTCGGGCCACGGCCGACATTTGGAGATTCAGCGACATCACTGGAGGCGCATTTGTTCGACACCAGCGGCGACTTTTATGGCGCGCACGTTCGCATCGATTTCGTGGCGAGGCTTCGCGAGACGCGAAAGTTTGCGTCGGCGGAGCTGCTGTCCAAGCAGCTCGCGCACGACGAGCGCGAGGCCAGAAACGCGTTGACTCTCCTTAACGTTTCCGGTAACCTTACAGGCTAGTCCCGAAGTGCACCTTCTTCCCGATACAGCAGCATGAATCTGAAGTATCGCATTGCCATAATTCTGGGTCTCATCCTGGCGTCCTTCTGGACGCTCTTTCCGCGGACAGTTGTTGAGCGCGTCAAGCGTAATGGCGAATTCGTTTACGACACCGTTCGCCGCGTCCCATTGAAGCGCGGCCTCGATCTTCAGGGCGGTATGTACCTCGCCCTCGAGGTCGATGAATCCAAAGGCCTGGTTCCCGACAAGAGCAAGGCGATCGATAACGCGCTCAAGGTCGTGCGCAACCGCATCGACGAATTCGGCGTCTCCGAGCCGGTCGTGCAGAAGGCAGGCAGTGACCGCATCATCGTGGAGCTTCCCGGCATCGACGATCCTCTTCGCGCTCAGGACGTCGTCCAGAAATCGGCCTTTCTGGAATTCCAGATAACGGACAAGACCCAGGCGTTCGATAAAGCGCTGCCGAGGCTTGATGCGCTGCTGAAGGATGCAAAGGTAGCGGTTGCCGTCACGACGCCCGGCGCCAAGAAAGACACAACCAGCGCTGGTTTGCAATCTCTGTTCAGTGCGGATACATCGAAAAAGGCTGACACCACCAAGGCCGACAGCGCCAATGCGGTGGCGGCGACCATCGGTGGGCCAGGAGCTTTTTCGAAGCTCATTCAGCAGGGAGGAGGAGGAATGCCGGGCGAGTACTACGTGGCGCAGAGTGATGTCGGTCTGGTGACGCAATACCTCGCCATGCCCCAGGTCGCGGCCGCGCTACCGCCCGCCAAGGTACTTCGCTGGAGCAGCGACACCCTGTCGCTCGGCAATCGCGTCTACAGGCCCCTTTATGTCCTCGACGCCAAGCCGATCATCACGGGCGAGTATCTCACCGACGCCAAGCCGAATACCTCGCCCACGGAAGGGAACCTCGTGACGTTCACGATGAACAACGAGGGCGCCCGCCGCTTCCGCACCGAGACCTCACGGCATATCAAGGATTTCATGGCGATCGTGCTCGACCAGCACGTGATGGGACGTCCTCCCCAAATTCAGAGCGCAATCGGTGCCAACGGTCAGATCACCATGGGTGGCAGGGATCTTCAGGCGGCCCAGGATCTCGCACTCGTCTTGAGGGCGGGCTCGTTGCCCGTCCCGCTCAAGGTCGCGGACGTGCGGGTGATCGGCGCGAGTCTCGGCCAGGACTCCATCCACAAGGCCACGACTGCCGGCATCATTGCGATTGCTCTCGTGGTAGTCATCATGCTCGGCTATTATCGCTTCTCCGGCGCGCTCGCCGTGGCCGCGCTCGCCCTCTACATCCTGTACACGATGGCGGCACTGGCGGGATTCCAGGCGGTACTCACTCTGCCGGGGCTCGCGGGCTTCGTGCTCTCGATCGGAATAGCCGTGGACGCGAACGTCCTGATCTTCGAGCGAATACGCGAAGAGCTTGCTCACGGTAAGACGGTTCGCACGGCGATCGACGAAGGATTCCGGCACGCCATGAGCGCGATCGTTGACTCCAACGTCTCCACTGCTCTCACGGCAGCAGTTCTCTATCAATACGGCACGGGCCCCGTTCGCGGCTTCGCCGTCACGCTTCTCGCCGGTATCGCCGCCTCGATGATCACCTCGATCTTCGTGGTACGCACTTTTTACATGATCTGGCTGAATCGCTCGCGCGATGCCCAGACAAGCCTGAGCATCTGATGCTTCGAATTCTTCACGACACGAGCTACGATTTCATTCGCTGGTGGAAGGTGATGGCGGCGATCACGGTCGCCTTCATCGTGCTGGGGCTTGGATCTCTCGCGATCAAGCCTCTCAACCTGAGTATCGAGTTCACCGGCGGAACGTTGATGCAGCTGGAGTTCACGCAGCCGCCCAATGTCGGCCAGATCCGGTCCACGCTTGACCAAGCGGGAATCCGTGGGGCCGAGATCCAGCAGTTCGGAACGAACCGCGAGTTCACGGTCCGGGCACAGGACCCGGCCGCGGTCGCCGCACAATCGAAGGGCGCTGAGACCATCGCGGTTACCATCGGGCGGGTCCTGAAGCAGAAGTTCGGCGAGAACAACCTGAAGGTGATTCGCACGGAAGCCGTTGGTCCCCGCGTTGGGAGCGAGCTCAAGCGCGGGGCGATCATAGCGATCCTGCTGTCGTTCCTCATTACACTCGTCTACCTGTCGATCCGGTTCGAGTGGCGATTCGCCACCGCGGCCGTCATCGCGACTAGTCACGACGTCTTCACCACGATCGCGTTTCTCAAGCTGATGCATCTGGAGATCTCGCTGACCGTCGTGGCAGGTCTCCTGACGGTGCTCGGATATTCTCTCAACGACACGATCATCATCTTCGA
>DHJM01000032.1:8062-17335 GCA_002404335.1 Gemmatimonadales bacterium UBA4720 | reverse complement strand
CTCAACCGCTCGATCAACGAGACGCTGCCGCGATCGGTGCTGACACACGTCACCGTTTTTGCCGCAACGCTCTCTCTGCTCATTTTTGCGGGAGAGGTGATTCGTCCCTTCGCCTGGGTGATGGCATTCGGAGTCGTCACGGGAACCTTCAGCTCGATTTACGTAGCAGCGCCGGTGCTCCTCTGGATCGAACGCAAATGGCCCCGCAAGACGGGCGTACGTCAATCTTCGTCGACAGCCACGCCCACCTCGCGGACGCGGCCTTCACCGGCGACCGCGACGCGGTAATCTCGCGCGCCCGCGTTGCGGGCGCGCTGGCGATCGTCTGCATCGGGGAATCGCTCGCGACGGCGGCAGTGGCTGCCCAGTGCGCGTCGGAGAATCCCGGGTTCGTCTTTGCGACCGCTGGAATCCATCCCCACGACGCAGCCGCGTTCGACGCGTCGCGCGACGTTCCGAAGCTGCGCGAGCTGCTTAGACAGTCGGCCGTCGCGGTTGGCGAGTGCGGACTCGACTATCACTACGACAACTCTCCGCGCGAAGCCCAGCGCGCCGTGTTCTCCGCTCAGATCGCACTCGCTGCTGAGATCCACAAGCCGGTCGTGGTCCACACCAGAGATGCCGAAGACGATACACGCTCGATCATTCGCGATGCCCGAGCTGCCGGCGTCCTCGGAGTCCTCCATTGCTATACGGGCTCCCACTCGCTGGCCGAGTTCGCGCTCGACGCGGAATGGTACGTCTCGTTCAGCGGGATCGTGACTTTCAACAAATGGGCGGACGACGACCTGGTGCGGCTTATACCGCGGGATCGCCTGCTGGTGGAGTCCGACTCCCCGTACCTCGCGCCGGTTCCCTTCAGGGGGAAGCGGAACGAACCGGCGTGGGTTGCCCACACCCTTTCGAAGGTTGCAACGGCCAGGGGCGACGATCCTCTCGAGCTTGGACGGGTTACGGCCGCAAACGCCGAACGACTCTTCGGTCTGGCCTTCCAAGCTCCCTAGTGTGTAACATTCGCGCTCACGCTGACTCCGCCCCCTTTCAAGGCAGCCGACAGAGAATTGAATGCCATTAAAAAAGATCAGTACTGACAAAGCGCCCTCCGCGATCGGACCCTATTCGCAGGGAATCGTCGCCAACGGTTTTCTGTTTTCAGCGGGGCAGATTCCGCTTGATCCCGCCGCCGGCAAGATCGTCGAGGGCGGAATCGTCGAGCAGACCGAACAAGTAATGCGAAATCTTCAGGAGGTGCTTCGCGCCGCTGGAGCGTCCTGGGGCGACGTCGTGAAGACGACTGTCTACCTGCAGGATCTCGCGCATTTTCCGACCGTGAACGAAGTCTATGGCAAGTCGCTCGGCGATGCGCGTCCGGCTCGCTCAACGGTCCAGGTGTCCGCGCTCCCTCGCGGCGCCATGGTCGAGATCGACGTGATCGCCGCAGTGACATCCAAGTAAGGCTGAATTCCAATGAGTGCCTCGCCGACGACCGAACTGATCAGGCTCACCGCGCTCGCGCGTTGTGCAGGTTGCGCGTCCAAAATGGGCCCTGGTGACCTGTCTTCTGCCCTTGCCGCGCTTCCAGTGATCTCAGATCCACGACTACTCATCGGCAGAGAAACTTTCGACGATGCCGGCATCTTTCGCGTGTCGGACGATTTCGCCCTCGTGCAGACTGTGGATTTTTTCCCGCCGATCGTGGACGATCCATTCGACTTTGGACAGATCGCCGCCGCGAACGCGCTATCGGACGTGTATGCGATGGGCGGCCAGCCGCTCACCGCGCTCAACATCGTCGCGTTTCCGACGAGTGACTTGCCGCTCGAGGTGCTGACTGGAATTCTGGCCGGGGGCCAGGACAAGGTGCACGAGGCTGGGGCAGTCATCGTAGGTGGCCACACCGTCGTTGATCCCGAGCTCAAGTACGGTCTCGCCGTTACGGGACGCGCGCACCCCAACTTTCTCCTCACCAACGCCGGCGCGCGGCCAGGCGACCAGCTCGTTCTCACCAAGCCGATTGGGAATGGAATTCTCGCTACGGCCGGAAAGCGGGGGCAGCTCTCGCCGGAATCCGAGCGCGCGATGCTTGAAGCAATGAAAGCACTCAATGGACCGGCGAGTCGTGCGGCGCTCGCCGTCGGATCGCGTTGCGCCACCGACATCACTGGCTTTGGGCTCCTTGGCCACATGTCGCACGTCGCGCGCGCGAGCAATGTCACGCTCACCGTCGACCTCGACGCGATTCCAGTTTTTCCCGGAGTTCGCGAAGCCGTGCGCGCCCGATTCGTCACCGATGGTGCCAAGAGGAACGCGGAATATCTGCGCAATCTCGTCAGCTGGAAGAGGGGAACCGACGAAGATCGCGCAATTCTCCACGACCCGCAGACCTCGGGCGGGCTCCTCGTTTGCGTTAGTCAGTCGCGAACGGCTGACTACCTTTCACGCGTGGCTGGATCGGTAGTTGTGGGAGAGGTCATCGAACGGGGAGAAGTTGCGATCGAAGTTCATTGAGACGCGTGGGGGTGGATGGGGCCTGGTGGCTTCCGTGATCTTCAAAATCACTGTGACCCTACGTCGTAGGGTCGGGTGGGTTCGATTCCCACACTCTCCCGCCACCATTCTCGCCCCAGCGCTCTGCTGCCTCTGTCTGTTCGTCCCCAGCGCGTCAGTCGCGCAACAGCGCGATAGCGCCCGCGCGGGCATCGCCGCCCCCGTGACGAAAACGCCGCCACCCGCTGCAACCGATACGCCGAAGCCGCCAATGTCGCCGCGTCGCGCCTTTCTCAGCTCGCTCCTCGTTCCCGGCTACGCGCAGACAGTCTTCGGTCGCGACCGCGCAGCGATGCTGTTCGCGGTGATCGAGGTCGGGTCCCTCGGAATGGCCCGCAAGGCCGCACAGGATCTCGCCGAGGCGAAAGCGTTCGCGAATGACAGCATCGTTGCTACGTACAAGGTTGATCCAAACACCGGCATCGCGATCGTCGATCCGAAAACAGGACTCCCGGTTCCGGATACCTATATCGCCAGCCGCTTCACCCCCGATCGAGTCAAGGCGCGCCGAACGCACTATGAGGACTGGATCGCGGCCATCCTGTTCAACCACCTCTTCTCGGGGGCCGACGCGTACGTCGCCGCGAATCTCTGGGATTTCAAGACGAATATCGGCGTCGTAGCCACGCCGACTTCCGCGGGGATTTACGCGTCGCTGAGACTGAGGTGAGCAACGCCGCGCCGATCGGGGTTTTCGATTCAGGAATGGGCGGCCTTACCGTGATGCGCGAAATGATCAGCCAGTTGCCGAATGAGAGCATCATCTACTTCGGCGACACCGCCCGCGTGCCGTACGGGCCCAAGAGTCCGGACACAGTTCTGAGATACAGTCGGGAGATCACGGCGTTTCTCAAAGGAGAGGGTGTGAAGGCTCTCGTCGTCGCGTGCAATACCGCGACCGCGCACGCGCTTCCCGCTCTGCGCGAGGAGTTTGATTTCCCTATCATTGGCGTGATCGAGCCTGGCGCTCGCGCGGCCGTCGCCGTGACAAAGACCAAACGGGTCGGTGTGATCGGAACCGCGGGTACGATCAAGTCGCGCGCATACGAGAAGGAGATCAGGAACCTTCTGCCCGACGCGGAAGTCACGGCCCAGGCCTGCGCTCTCTTCGTGCCGCTGGTCGAGGAAGGCTGGCTCGATAGCGAAGTCACGCGCGCGATCGCCCGCAACTATCTGGCTCCGCTCGTCTCGGCCGAAGTCGACACGCTGGTTCTCGGGTGCACCCACTACCCGCTCATGAAAACGGTGATCGGGAATGTCGTAGGGCGCGATGTGAGATTGATCGACAGCGCGCACGAGACAGCGCGGCAGGCGGGCGAAGTTCTGCGGGCGGATGGTCTGGAGAACACGACGCCTAACGGCGCGCGTTATCGGTTCATCGCCTCTGATGCGCCGGATACGTTCCTGGCGCTCGGCCAGATCTTTCTCGGGTCAGCGATTGATCGAGTTGAGACGCTTACCCTGGGCTGATCCATCCCACTCGCGCAGCTCGATGGCTTCGTCTGTGATCTTGAGGAACGTGGGCGCATCGAGCCAGGAGCCCGCGTTCCCGAAAACGCCACCACTGCCCATTCGCTCGAGCGCCGCGACGTGGGAGTGTCCGTACACGAGCAGGTCGAGATCCTTCGCGCTTTCCAGTTGTTGCTTCGCGTAAGCCCGCAGCCCGCGACCCTCGTCCCTGGCGCGATAGGTCCTGCTCGCGTTGGAGCTGCCTTGAGCGAGCTTGCTGGCCCAGTCAGGGTGCAGCATCCGAAACGCCCTGATGGCGAGCGGATGGCGCATGACCGGGCGAATTATGCGGTAGCCGCGATCTTCTCGGTCGCGCAGACCGTCGCCGTGCTCGATCCGCACTCTCCAGCCGGCGACCGTTCCCTCCCACGGGCCGACGATGTAGCTGACACCGACATCTTCCCGCAACACCTCGCCGCCCCAGCAGTCGTGGTTGCCCGCGACCCAGAGGACATCCACACCCGCATCTTTGAGCTCGGCGAGCGCCGCCAGCGCCCGAAAGCTCCGGCGCGGAATCACCGTCTTCCACTCGAACCAGAAGTCGAAGAGATCGCCATTGATGATCAGCGACTTGGCGTCTCCGGCCAGTCCGCGCAGGAACGACACGAACGATCGCTCGATTTGGGGGCTGGCGACCCCCAGGTGCGCGTCCGACACGATGTAAGAGGGAGCGTTCAGCACGGCTCAAATTAGCTCTCTGCGGCAGGCTTTACAAAGCATCATGCCGCGAGCATTTTCGCTAATCTCCCCTTCAGATGACATCTCATTCCAATCGCGGGACGGCTCACACCGTCGAGTTCCGGGTCCGTTACGCCGAGACCGACCAGATGCAGGTGGTGTATCATTCCAACTATCTGATCTGGTGCGAGATCGGGCGCACTGAATTCATTCGCGCGCTGGGAACACCGTACGCCGAGCTGGAAAGGCAGAACGTCACGCTGGCCGTGGTCGAGGCCAGCCTTCGTTTCCAATCCGCCGCGCGCTACGACAACCTGATTCGCGTGACGACCACCATCAGCGATGTGAGGTCGCGCACGATCACGTTCGATTACGTGATCAGCAACGCGGAAACGGGGGAGCGCCTCGTGACGGCGTCGACCAAGCTGGCTTCGCTCACGCGCGATTCTCGACTCACTACATTGCCCGAATCACTTCGCAAGGTACTAATGGATGCGGCTTCGTAAGCACTTCGCTGTAACTCTCCTGCTGATCGGAATTTCCGCCAGCGCTCACGCCCAGGCGTTGCCGCCGGCTGTCGGCGCTCGCGAGGTAACCCTCTACGCCCGAATTCTCGCGATGACCGACACACGCCAGCTGGACACGGCGCTCCTCGATCGCGCCCTCGCGAGCAAATGGCGTCCCATGCGCGCGGCGGCAGCTCTCGCCATCGGCCAGGTCGGCACGGAACCCGGAATGGCGGGCGAGTCACGCCTTCGCGCATTGCTCAAGGATGGCGACCTGACAGTCGCCGCCAACGCGGCTTATGCGCTCGGTCTGTTGAGGGATACGACGTCCATTGCTGATCTCGGCGCGGCGCTCGCGCTGAATCATGAAGTAGCGCGCGAAGCGGCGTGGGCACTGGGCGAGATCGGTGCACCCGCGCGCGCGGCAATTACGACGGCCTTGAGGAGCGGTCACGATCACGACACCGCGATCCAGCTGCTGCTCGCGGCGTCGAAGCTGCGTCCGGTGCCCCTCGCGGAGGTCAGACCATACCTGAGGGAAGGGCATCCGTCGGTGGTGTGGGCGGCATCCTACGCGATTGCGCGCACCCGCGCGCCTGGTGGAGTGCGTGAGCTGATCGACCTCGAGGCCTCGCCTGCAATGAGCGCGCGACCCCAGAACCCCGAGCGTTCGCCCGAGATGTCGGCGCCGTACACCGACTCGCTGAGCGGAAATCAGCGCGCCCGGGCCGAGATCGCGCGAGGCATCGCCAAATCTGCCGCCGGGGATTCGCTTGGCCCAAAGGCACTAGCCGTTCTCGCTCGGCTGGTTGGTGATATCGATCCACACGTCCGCGTCAACGCCGTCCGATCCCTCGGCACGTACGGTCCGCAGGCGAAGGCTTCGCTCATTTACGCGACACGGGATTACGACCCGAACGTGAGAATCGCGGCGGCGCAGAGCTTCGGAACAGTTCTGTCAAAAGATGCTACCGAGCTTCCGGCGCTGTGGGCGGCGGACACTTCGATCGCCTTTCGGTCATCGCTGCTGGCATCAGCCGCGCAGGCTGGCCTGCGGCCGGCGGAGCTGATTGAGTGGGCGTCGAGCCCGGACTGGCGGCTCCGCGCAGCGGTTGCCTCGGCGGCTGGCGACACGATCGATCGTGCGTTTGCGATCTCGCGCGCCGCTCCACTGACGCGAGATCCCGATCCGAGAGTGCGCGAAGCGGCATACGCGGCGCTCGTTCCGCCGCCGACGATGCCCCTCGAGGACAGCGTCCACGCTCTCCTCGTGAACGGCCTTCGGGATCCCGACTTCTACGTGCGCGCAACTGTAATCGGCACGCTCGCTGATCGGCCGTCCGTCGTCGACCTCGCGGCGGTTCTCGCGAGCTACAGTCAGGCAGGTCGTGATTCGGCGAACGACGCGAGGCTGGCGGCGATACAGTACGTCGGCGCCCTCTGGAAAAAAGACAGCAGCTCACTCAATCCGACGTGGCGCGCTCAGCTCGCCGGGACACCAGTGCCGGCCGATCCCCTCGAGCGGGCCGCGGGAAAAGCGGTACCCGTCTGGTCGAGGTGGGGAAACGTCGCGCCAACGGCACGGCCGATTGGATGGTACGAAGGAGTGGTGCGTTCGATCGTGATGCCAGCGTACGTCGGGAAGTCGGTGAACGCGACGATCAACACCGTGCGCGGGCCCATTCGTCTGGAGCTGTTCGGCACCGACGCTCCGATCACGGTATGGAACTTTCTCAGCCTCGCGCGGTCTGGATACTATCGCAATACGCGCTTTCACCGCGTGGTTCCAAACTTCGTTGCTCAGGATGGAGACCCACGTGCTGATGGAAACGGCGGTCCCGGCTACGCGATACGTGACGAGATGAATCGTCGCCGGTATGAGCGCGGGGCAGTCGGCATGGCTCTCTCCGGACCCGATACCGGCGGCAGCCAGTATTTCATAACTCACTCGCCACAGCCGCACCTCGACGGACACTACACGGTCTTCGGCAGGGTCATTCGCGGATACGACGTGCTGGATAAGCTCGTCCAGGGCGACCTGATTACGCGCATCGATCCCAACTGAAACGACTCGCCGCATTTCGACGATGAAAATCCGCATACTCTTCTCTCTCATGGTTGCCGCGGCTGTTGGGTGCGTACCATCGGCCGCGCCGCTCAAGGGAGTGCCGGCGCCGGATCGGACACTTCCGTCATTGTCGCTACCGGTTGGGCACCGTCACCTCGTGTTCAAGTGGGAATATCAGGAAGGGGAGATCGCAGCCCGCGGCGATGGTTCCGTGCGCACCGCCGCGCCGGACAGCGCGCGACTCGACTTCTTTCTCGGCGGCGGACTCGGAGCCGGAGCGGCTGTGCTTATCGGTGACTCGTTGCGATCACCCCACGCCGAGCTCGCGCGCCGCTACATTCCCCCGTCGCCCATGATGTGGGCGGTACTCGGCCGGCTTGCGATTCCACCTCTTCCGGACACGGTGGTTCGCATAGACGGCGATCTGCTCCGGGCCGACGTCGGGAGTCCTGTGCAGTGGAGAGTAGGCATTCGTGGTGACACGCTGGTCGAGCTCCAGCACATCTCTGGTGGAAAAATCATTGAAAGCATCACGCGCGGAGCCAATGGAGTGCTCACTTATGAGGCGCCTGGGGCAAGGCGTCGGCTCGAGCTTACGTTTCTGCGCGACCAACCTGGATCTTTCGATGCGTCGATTTGGGGTTTATAGTGTTGTCCTGGTTGCGCTGAACGCCTGCATCCCGTACGGCTTTACGGGAGGCGGGCTGCCCTCTCACATAAGGACGGTTGCGATCGTTCCTTTCGAGAACCAGACTGCGACACCAGAACTGCCCCGCGAGCTCACTGAAGCTCTCCGCACCCAACTTCACGATCGCCTCGGGTTGCGGGACGCATCCGAGTCCAAGGCGGGCGCGATCGTCCGCGGGACCATCCAGCGGTACGAGACCGACATTCCCATCGGATTCAGCGCCGACAACAGACAAACGACTACGGCGAAGCGCATGCTGCAGCTCGTCGTCGACATCGAGATGATCGATCAGGTGAGCGGAAAGACCCTCTGGCAGCGTAAGGGCTTGCTCGCCGAGGGACAGTACGAGGAGCGCGGTGAGCCCGCCGGCAGAAAGGTGGCAATCGACCGGATCGTGAACAGCCTGATCGAAGGCGCGCAGTCGCAGTGGTAAATCGCCGCGGAGAGAGCAGGATCGGGTGCCTGCTCCCTGTGCTGATTCTCGCGGTGGCGGCCTATTTCGCGGTCGACTTCGGCGAGGCCTATTTCCACTTCTACCAGTTCAAGGACGCGATGGGGCAGGAGGCGAGGTTTTCGTCCGACAAGACGGACGCCCAGATCACCACTCGCCTATCGGCGCTGGCGGACTCTCTCCAACTTCCACCTGGTGCCGAGCTCATCACGATCGACAGGACGAACACCACTATCACAATATCGAGCGACTACGACGAAGTCATAAAGCTTCCGCTCAAGAAAGAACGGGTCCTTCATTTCCACCCAACGGTCGAGAGCAGACTCTGAAGCCTCGAGATCCCGCGACGAAGATTGCGACATGGGCGGAAGCCGAGCGGTGGAGAGCTGGAACGAAGGGTCGGGTTGCCTTCACGAATGGCGTGTTCGACCTGCTTCATCCCGGCCATATCGACATCCTCACTGCCGCGCGCAAAACCGCCGACGCGCTCGTCGTCGGCGTCAACAGCGATGAATCCGTGCGTCGTCTCAAGGGTCCTACGCGCCCCGTGCGCAGCGACGCCGAGCGCGCTTACGTGTTGGCGGCGCTCGAGTGCGTGGATCTCGTCGTAATTTTCGCCGATGACACGCCGCTCAACCTCGTCAGACATCTCAAGCCCGACGTGATCGTCAAGGGCGGCGATTATTCGGAAGACACGATCGTTGGCGCGACAGATGTGAAGAGCTGGGGAGGGCGCGTCGTGGTGGTGCCCCTCACTCCCGGCCATTCGACCACAGCCATTATTCGGAAGCTCAGTGAAAACAGTTAAAGCGAACCGTGTTGGACG
>DHJM01000032.1:5365-8005 GCA_002404335.1 Gemmatimonadales bacterium UBA4720 | reverse complement strand
GCGACCCGTGTGTTGTGCACAGCATCGGTCGAAGACGGCGTTCCCGGCTGGAAGCGGGGCAAAGGCGAAGGTTGGCTCACCGCTGAATACGCGATGCTCCCGCGCGCGACCCGGACTCGCACGTCTCGCGAGCGCGCGCAGTTGGGCGGGCGCACTCAGGAGATTCAGCGCCTGATCGGCCGCAGCGTCCGCGCCATGCTCGACGATTTCAAGTTCGGAGAGTTCACCGTCAAGCTCGATTGCGACGTCCTCGTCGCCGACGGAGGAACTCGCACCGCCGCGATCACCGGCGCATCGGTCGCGATCGTGGATGCGTTCGACTGGATGGTCGAGACGGGCAAGCTCGTTCAGACGCCGATCAAGCGACGCGTGGCCGCCGTCAGCGTAGGAGTGATTGACGGCGAGGCTCGGCTCGATCTCGACTACGAAGAAGACGTGCGGGCCGAGGTCGACATGAATGTGGTGATGAGCAGCGAAGGAAAATTCGTGGAAGTGCAGGGGACGGGCGAGCACGGGACATTCGATCGCGCGCAGCTCGACCAGCTTCTCGAGCTCGCGATATCCGGGATCCGCTCGCTCGACGCCGCTCAGATAAAAGCGCTATCGGAGTGAGTAGGAGGCGTTTCCTTCTGGCGACGCGGAGCGAGGGAAAGCTGCGCGAGCTGCGGGAGATCTTTTCGGAGTTCGGGCTCGAGGCAGTTGATCTCGCGATTCTCGGAATTCCGGAGACCACGGCTGAGGACGACCTCGAGCAGTTCGAGACATTCGAGGAAAACGCGCTCGCCAAGGCACGCCACTTCTTCGAGCTCTCGGGAGGCATTCCAACTTTTGGCGACGACTCCGGAATGTGCGTCGATGCGTTGGGCGGCGAGCCAGGCGTCTACAGCAAGCGCTGGTCGGGTCGCGAAGATCTCGAACGCGCGGCGCTCGACGCGGCGAACAACGCGAAGCTCACGACTCGTATGCGCGAAGCGAGAGCGGAGCAGGGGGACCGGTTTACCGACGCCGGGCGCTACGTCTCGGTTGCCGCGTTCAAGGATGCAACGAGCGAGCTGACGCGTCGCGGAGAAATCGAAGGACGAGTGATCGAGAGCCCCCGCGGTACCGGTGGCTTCGGCTACGATCCGTATTTCGAGGCGCCCGAATTGGGTGGCACATTTGCCGAGTCATCGATCAAGAACACCGCGGCAGGCAGCCACCGCGCGCGCGCGTTCCGCGCGCTGCTCACCGCGTTGCGCGAGGAAGGCAGGCTGGAGTAACTTGCGTACACCTCGGGGCGTAGCGTAGCCCGGTATCGCGCCTGCTTTGGGAGCAGGAGGTCCCCGGTTCAAATCCGGGCGCCCCGACTAGAGGTAAAGCAAAGCCCGACAGGCGGTTAGCCGCGTCGGCTTTTGCTTTGGTCGGTGCCGGTGGAGCACTCTAGTAACCCGTTAGCAACCGCTGGGACTGCCGAAAATCACTGGACCCGAAGAGGTACCAAAGGTATCTTTGGGTATAACTCGTAGCTCTGTTTGCCCAAAGTGCAGCATTCCGGTCGCGCTATGCGCCTGCCTTGTTTTCTCTGTGACCGAACACGACCCTCAGAAGCACGTTGACACACCCGTCCCAGGAGACGGCTTCCTGCCTAACCCGATCCATGTAGTCGTAACAAGTGCTCTCACCAGTAGCGCGTTCATTTCCACGCCGAACGGTTTGCTTCCGTTCAAGCCGTAACACCTAGCGCGTACTGATAACGCTGGATCGCATTGCCAAGGTGCTCGGGGTCAAAGCGACTGCGCTACTCGCTGAGAAGTGAACAACGAGAAGCCCACCGTTGACGTAGAGGCATGGCGCAAGCGCCTCAATGCGGTCTCGTCGGCCCAATCCAAGTATCTCTGGACTCTGTTTGCAGTCGGGGTTTTCTACTGGGTTGCGCAACCTGACGCTACCCAAGCGCCGGTCACGATACCGGTGTTGGGCATTCCCCTTCCGACCAACGCGATATGGGCCACCGCACCAGCGGTTCTGTTTTTTATCCAACTGGTAATCTTCGGTACCATGCGTGCGGTCAGCAGAGTTGACGAGGTTTTAAAGTCCACAGGTGGAGTGGACGAGAGTATTGACTATCACAGCAATGCGATCGACTGGGCCGTTTATACAACGGATAAGTCACCGAAATGGGTGACCAAAGTCGCTGGCTTGAGCTATCGGTCGAAGCCTTGGGGGTCCGAGAGGCATAGGATTTAGGCATGTCTCGACTCCTCGCATCAATCCTCTTACTGACGCTACTCGCGTGCGAATCCAAAGAAGCGAAAAACGAGCGGCTCGATCAGAGTCAATGGAAGGCACCATGGCGGGGCACGGCGTGGGACAATCCCGACTCAATTCGGGTTGGCCTTGCGCGCGGTCAATGCTGGCCACTAGTCGAACATCAGGCTGAGTGGGAAGCATGCGTGAAGAAAAGCGAGAAAGCTGATGAGTCTTCGACAACTAAGACGCCCTCTCCGCGATAGGGACATGATCCCGGCAATCGAGGAGCTCGAAGCGATTGGGAATCGCGGAGGTTCGCGGTCATCGAAATCGGGAGTGCGAGTTGTTTTGCTGTTGGCGGCTATGACGCTTACGTGGGTCGGTTGCTCTACCGATACAACCCGATGGGGA
>DHJM01000032.1:4321-5311 GCA_002404335.1 Gemmatimonadales bacterium UBA4720 | reverse complement strand
CGTCAGTCTATCCTTTGCGTTGTAGCTCGACAGTCCTGATGCGCCCTCAAGAGCGCCGTGGCATTAGAAAGAGTCCGGCAACTCATGGTTGCCGGACTCTTTCATTTGCGGCCAAAAAAACTCCTCGCAACTCCTGAATCAGAACCGGTGGTGCCGTGTCAAACTCGCGTGGTAGTGTTCCGACCTTTAAGGAAATGCCAGATGATTGCTACGATGGCAATGAGGAGTAGGATGTGAACTAGTCCACCGGCCACCGGGAAGACAAAGAACCCCAATGCCCAGAGAACGATTAGCACCAGCGCTATAGTGAGAAACATGGTTACTCCGTAAATGTTGCGGGCGTGCAATCCTACATAGAACAGAGTGCTCGTGGCTCAGCGTGCCTTACACCTTACGCTCAGTCTTCCCGAAATTCTTCTGGATCTTGCCCTTGGCTTCCTCGACCCGACCCTTCACATGTTCGCTCGTGTCGCCAGTAGCCTTACCGAGATCACCGCGAAACTTGCCCTCGGTTTCCTTAATCTTGCCCTTCGTCTCGTTCTCGAGACCGCGCTTGTTGATGTCCGTCATACATCCTCCGACTGAGACTGGCCGCCCGAAATGAGCAGTGTTTTTGTCGATCTATCAATGCAAGCGTCGGGCCTGATGACATTGTCCGAAGGATGACGCAAGAAGGACCACGCAGGACGCAGCTGCCTAGGAGCGTTTTGTTCCACCGCGTTTACGCGGCACCTTCGCGCCCTTCTTCCGGGCTTCCGATAAGCCGATGGCGATTGCCTGTTTGCGGCTCGTGACCTTTCCGCCCTTTCCTCCCTTGCCGGACTTCAACGTGCCCTTTTTGCGGCGGCGCATAGCGCTCTCCACGCGCTTTGACGCCGCCTCGCCGTATTTCCGCCTACCTGAAGATTTTCTCGCAGCCATTCTGATTCTCCGATCGGTGTGGTTGTGACTCTGTCCAAATCGATGTGGCGAATGTTGTGCCGGCGAATG
>DHJM01000032.1:3149-4210 GCA_002404335.1 Gemmatimonadales bacterium UBA4720 | reverse complement strand
GCGTCCATGGTGCGCGCGGCGATCGACGATGTGACGCATCGCGCGGCGACCATCTCTCGCGCGAGGGACATGCTGGTTCACGACCGGGTCGACGAACTGACCCAAGTATTTATCGAGAACGTCGCCGGTCTCGCCGACGTCAGCAAAGTGACTACGAGTTCGCGCCGACCGGAACGTCACGACAGGCGCACTTTTTTCGTCCTTCAGGATCCGGGAATCGCGGCGAATCCCGAACTTCTGAATAGCTCCGAGCGTCGCCATGCAGAAGCCGGCCCAAGCGAGGCCGATCGCGACGGCGTTTTGGATCGCTCGGCTACTTTGTATACGCGTGCATATGTCAACTGTAACGATTCCGGGAGGCTCGGACGAGGCAGGACACAAACGGTATAGCGATTGCGGACTTGAGAGAGCTGAACCGCATCTTCAGGAAGCACTGATTTCGCACAGGACAGAGACGCGTCTTGGCGCGATTCCCTTCGATCATCTCGTAGAGAAATCCGGTATCCGTGGTTTTCTTCGACACGGTAGGGAACAGGGACCGATCCCGGCGCCTTGCCAACAAGAAGTAGGAGGGCGGCCTTCAATGCCGCTACGTGAATTTCCCGACTCATTCGGCCGGATACGGAAGGCGTGGACACCTATCCTCAAGGAGTCTGCATCCAGTCGGCTACTATCATATTCAAACACGAAGTAGCCATTATCGGACACGCGCGATCGTAGACCTCGTTCACGGCCAACGACGTTCGCCACACTAACGAGGAAGTTTCATGAGCGATCCCAGTGAAGTGACTCAAGCCAACCCACATCCGGTGAGTGGGCATCGGACCCCACGCGAGATTGCCAAAGACGAAGCGGGTCCAATTGGGCAAGCGGATGCAGAGGTCGTTGCGAGAAGGCCAATTGGGCAAGCGGATGCAGAGGTCGTTGCGATAGAGAGCGACAATGGCCTGCTAGTGCGCCCAACGAAGGTCGTCGGACCGCCCGGGACCGGCGGCCACTATACTGGTCCCGACATTACTCTGAAGCCTGGGCCGTCAGTCGCGCCCAAACTTCACGGCACT
>DHJM01000032.1:571-2942 GCA_002404335.1 Gemmatimonadales bacterium UBA4720 | reverse complement strand
GCAATGAGAAGACGGCGGCCGAAAAACACGGGGCAGAACGGGCTGAAAGCGGTTTTACCACCGATCAGATGGTGTCCGAGTATCGGGCCCTGCGTGCGAGTGTGATCCGACTCTGGACGAAAGCGCAAGGAGAGATCACACCGACCGAGCTCGAAGATCTGACGCGATTCAACGAAGCCATCGACCAATCGCTAGCCGAATCAATTTCGCGGTTCACGCAGGACTTGGATCAATCGAAGGAAATCTTCCTCGCGATCCTGGGTCATGATCTTCGGACGCCGCTCGGGGCGGTCACGATGTCGGCGGAGTTCATGCTCGAGACGAAAGAGCTGAAAGAGCCCCACTTGACGCTCGCGTCGCAAATCGCCAGCAGTTCCGCCCGCATGAACCATATGATCGACGCTCTCCTAGACTTTACGCGGAGCCGTCTCGGGGGAGGCATCCCGATCGTTCGTGCCGAGATGAACATAGGGAAGGTCGTGCGTGATGTCGTCGACGAGATCGCGGCGGCGCATCCGCTTCGAACGATCCAGGTCGACGCACGCGGCGCATTGCAGGGTGAATGGGACAGCGCGCGAATAAGCCAGGTTTTGACCAATCTGATCGGCAATGCGCTGGAGCATGGCTCGGATGGGACAATCGTCACGGTCGACGTCCACGACGATGACAAGGAAATCACGATCGCGATACACAACCGCGGCCCTGCTATTCCCACAGACCAGCTGAATGGGATCTTCAGCTCGATGAAACGCAAGGAGACGACGGGGAACGCTGCAGTCAACGGGCCGTCTGGGAACCTCGGCTTAGGCCTCTACATCGCCGACCGAATCGTGATCGCGCACAAAGGCAGAATCGAAGTGGAGTCTTCAGAAGAGCGCGGCACCACCTTCACGGTTCATCTCCCGCGTCGCCAACCGGCGACGGGCAAGCACACGACAACCGGATAGGGAAGCGATCATGCCGGAAGCTGAGACGATGAAACGGGCACAGGAAGATGCGCGCGAAGGAAAATCTCCCTCGACGCAGGCGAGCGAATTCGTTCGCGAAGAGGTGCACCACGTCCGCGAAGGGAAGCACGGAGCGCGATCGACCAAGCAGGCCATCGCGATCGGGCTCTCCAAGGCGCGCCGCGCCGGAGTGAAGCTCCGCCCGCCGAGAAAGAGAGCGGCATCAAAGCGGACGAGACGCCAGGCGGCGCGTGACGTAGCGAAGGGACAAAGCCATACAAAGCGCGCCGTGTCTCGCACACGGTCGACCGCCGTGAAAGGTGCGTTGAAGCGCGAGGGTCATTCGGCGGCCTCGCATAGTGCTCTCGCTATAGGCTCTTCGGTACATCTCCCGAGGAGTGGGCAATGAGCGGCGGCAAACAGGTACTTGGGTTCAAGACGGGCGACGTTGTAGGCATTCGTGAGGCTGGGCATTACTACGGGAAAAATGGAAGGGTTGTCGAATTTTTCGGGCCGCCTCCCGGTAGTTACACCATCGAGTTCGCAGACGGAAAACGCGTGCAGTTTCCCTTCGGTGACTTGCGTAAAGTCGTCAAGGGCGACAAGGCTCCGTGAGACTGGACAGCGAAACTCTGCGAATACCTCGCTGGTTCTTCGCCGTCACCGCGTGCGAGCGTTTGCTACTGTCCGTTACTGCCCGTTAGGTGTGCAAAAGTCCGGCAATGGGGACCGGCAGGATGCGGCGGTAGCGGCTCCTGCACTATGAAAAACCGGCCCCGTGCCGCACATCACATTCCTTCTTAACACGCCTGATAAGCGTGAGGTCGGGGGTCGTCTGGGGGTTAGTTTCTCCCGGCAAAGCCCGATATTAATGTCGGAAAGAATCGGCACCGACGCTCGATTCTCCTCTGAAGTCCGGCAGATTGTCGTGATTGGTTAAGTAGTTGCCCTGCTTTGGGAGCAGGAGGTCCCCGGTTCAAATCCGGGCGCCCCGACTGAATATAAGAAACCCCTGCGGCGTTCCTGGCTGCAGGGGTTTCTCTTTGCTCGGAACCCTCGCTTTCTCGTCAGCGGAGCGAGGTCAATCCTAGAATTGTTGTGAGCAAACCGGCGAGGATCGAAGAATTGCCATTCGCGAAGGTCGTCCCGTATTGCGACCGGCTGTTGTAGCCGTCGGTATACCCGCGCTGGAAACCCTGGCGGAAATAATAGTTATAGTCGCTTTGATCGACGTAGTTTCCCGCGTATCCATAGTTGGCATCCCGATACGCGTAAGAGTTCTGGAAGTTCGGCGTCAAGCCGTCCTGCCGGTCGGCTTGTCCGAAGCGCACACCCTCTTGATAGCCGTAGTTCACCGCCTGCCGCAGTACGTCCGCTCCATACTGGTTCGTCTCACGATTTACGCCGCTGTAGGCGTAGCGATA
>DHJM01000032.1:0-216 GCA_002404335.1 Gemmatimonadales bacterium UBA4720 | reverse complement strand
GGCTGCTGAGCGGCCGGAGCCGGAGTCGGCCTGGCCGCCTTTTTCCCCTGGCCAGGAGCCGGCGCCTGAGTGTGCTTGTCCACCTGCGCAGCTTTGCCGTGCGCAGGAGTGTCCTTTTTTTCACCGCCCCCTTGGGCGTAAGCTGTGGCGCTTGCGCTTACCACGAGGAACAAGAGGGCTGAGTTGAAAACTTTGGCGCGTTTCATCGGTCGTGTC
>DHJM01000063.1:25629-26282 GCA_002404335.1 Gemmatimonadales bacterium UBA4720 | reverse complement strand
TCGGACGCTTACATCGCTTCGCTCGCCGCCGCCAGACAGAACGGAATCGAATGGCATCGCGTTCATCCCGGCGATTCGATTCGGATAGATGGAGTGAGTGTCTCTTTCCTCGCGCCTGATTCCGCGTGGACAGTCGGTCTCAAGGATCCGAACCTCGCGAGCACGATCGCCGTCGTGCGTTACGGCGTGGTGCGCTTTCTGCTCGTTGGAGACGCCGAGCGTGCGGAAGAGGACTGGTTATTGGCGCATCATCGCGACGAGCTCCGTGCCCAGGTCCTCAAGGTTGGCCACCATGGCAGCTCGACCAGCAGCAGCGATGCATTCCTGGCTGCGGTTCATCCGGACCTCGCAGTAATTTCCGTGGGCGCTGGCAACATGTACGGGCATCCAAGCAACGATGTCCTGCACGCGCTGTCGCGAATTGGAGCCGAGGTGCTACGCACCGACGAAGCGGGAACAGTGATAGTGCGTACGGACGGTGTTCACATCGAGATCGAAGCAAAGGGAGATAAATGGGAACTGGCTCACGACTCGTCACGGCATTGATCGGAGAGAGAATCGATCTCCCCGAAGAAATGATTCGACGTTATCCGGACCTCGCTCAGGCGAAGTATCGTCGCGGCGGACTGCCGGTCCGAATCGGCGGTTGGTCG
>DHJM01000063.1:23853-25536 GCA_002404335.1 Gemmatimonadales bacterium UBA4720 | reverse complement strand
CCGTGCTCGATGCCGAGCTGCTCTTGCACGAGCTCCGTCACGTCCACCAATTTTTGGAACACAGGGCATTTCCTGTCAGCTACCTCTGGCAGTCCATCCGTTACGGCTACACGCGTAACGCTTACGAAGTCGATGCTCGCCGGTATTCCGCGTCCCGCCTCGGTACCGGTGACAAGGATCTCTGAGTGGTCAAGCACACCGCGACATCAGTCGTAACGATCGAGCGTTTCATCATCGAGCAGGAGAAGCTCCACCCCGAAGCGACGGGCGAGCTCTCCGGCCTGCTCTACGATCTCGCGCTCGCGGCGAAGATGATCGCCAACAAGGTGCGGAGCGCGGGGCTCGCGGACATACTCGGCGCGACCGATCTCGAGAACGTTCAGGGAGAGACGCAGCAGAAGCTCGATGTGCTGGCGAACGAGATCATCATCAAGGCAGTCGATCATGGCGGGCGGCTCTGCGCGATGGCGTCAGAGGAGGAGCCGGGCATCATCGACATCCCGGCCAACTTTCGTTGCGGGAAATACTGCCTCCTCTTCGATCCGCTCGATGGCTCGTCGAACATCGACGTCAACGTGCCCGTCGGCACGATCTTCTCCGTCGTCCGCAAGATCACTCGCGGCAGCCGTGGCGAAATGGAGGACATGCTACAGCCGGGACGGCGACAGGTCGCCGCGGGCTACGTGATCTACGGGTCGAGCACGATGCTGGTGTACACCACAGGGCAGGGCGCTCACGGGTTCACGCTCGATCCGTCGCTGGGGGAATTCCTTCTCTCGCATCCGAACATCCGGACGCCCGACATTGGGAGATATCTGTCGGTCAACGACTCCTACCACAGCCAGTGGGAGTCGAACGTCCAGAATCTGATGAGCTATTATCGCGGACAGGACGGCAACCGGCAGCCGATGAGCACGCGGTATGTCGGCTCGCTCGTCGCCGATTTCCATCGCAATCTTCTTGGCGGCGGTCTCTTCGCATATCCCGCCAATCGAAGGAACAAGCGCGGGAAACTGCGCCTTCTGTACGAAGCTAGCCCCCTTGCCTTCATCGTCGAGCAGGCTGGCGGCGCGGCCAGCGATGGCCAGGAGCGTATCCTCGATATCCATCCGACCGAGCTGCATCAGCGGACGCCGCTCTTCATCGGCAGCGCCAACGACGTCGATGCCGCGCGCAAGATGCTGGGCAACGCGAAGAGTGCCAGCTCGGTTTCGCCGGTGGGATCGGTAGGCGCGTGAAGCCCCGCCGGCGCCCCGGCCGGCGCGCGTGAGCAAGCACGAGCCCGGCGAGAAGCTTTCTCCCTCAGGCATCCCCCTTAAAACGGTGTATCGGCCGGAAGATGCGGAGCTCGACTACGCATCCGCGCTCGGCGATCCGGGAGAATGGCCGTACACTCGCGGCGTTCAGCCGTCGATGTATCGCGGTCGACTCTGGACGATGCGTCAGTACGCCGGATTCGGCAGCGCGAAGGGAACGAATGAGCGCTTCAAGATGCTGCTCGACGCCGGACAGACGGGACTCTCCGTTGCATTCGATCTTCCGACCCAGATGGGACTCGATTCCGATTCGCCGCGCTCCCTCGGAGAGGTGGGAAGGGCCGGCGTCGCAATCGACAGTGTCGAAGACATGCGCGCCCTCCTCGAAGGCATCCCGCTCGACCAGGTCTCGACCTCGATGACGATC
>DHJM01000063.1:23312-23674 GCA_002404335.1 Gemmatimonadales bacterium UBA4720 | reverse complement strand
TTCACGCTCGCGAACACGATCCAGTACGTCACCCGCGCAATCGAAGCCGGGCTCGCTGTGGACTCTTTTGCACCAAGGTTGTCATTCTTTTTCGCCGCCCACAACGATCTGTTCGAGGAGGTCGCAAAGTTTCGCGCGGCGCGACGACTCTATGCCCGGATCATGCGCGGCCGCTTCCACGCGTCGGCGTCGAGTGCGCGGCTGCGCTTTCACACCCAGACTGGCGGGGTCACGCTCACTGCCCAGCAGCCGCTCAACAATGTCGTCCGCGTGGCAGTACAGTCGCTGGCCGCGACGCTGGGTGGAACGCAATCGCTCCACACGAATGGGTACGACGAGGCGCTCGCGCTCCCGACGGCCGA
>DHJM01000063.1:1114-23241 GCA_002404335.1 Gemmatimonadales bacterium UBA4720 | reverse complement strand
GCCAACACCGCCGATCCTCTGGCCGGGAGTTACTACGTCGAGAACCTCACCACGCAGCTCGAAGAGCGCGCCCTCGAGCTGATCCTGAAAGTGGACGAGCTCGGAGGCTCGGAGAAAGCGATCGCCGCCGGATTTTTCCAGGAAGAGATCGCGCGCAGCGCGTACGAGCATCAGCTGCGCGTTGAGGCCGGCGAGACGGTGATAGTGGGCGTCAATCGCTTCGCGGACGAGGAAGAGACGCTGTCCATTGCTGTTCCCGACTACTCGGCTCTGGAGAAGGCGCAGGTGAAAAACGTGAAGGCCATGCGCAAGAAACGGAACGCCGCTGACGTCAAGCGAGCTCTGGCCGCGCTAGGCACGGCCTCGGCAAAGGATTCGAAGCAGCCGCGGCTGATGCCCATCATCATCGACGCGGTGCGCGCACGTGCGACGGTTGGAGAGATTTCGGAAACTCTGGCGGCAAACTGGGGTCTCTACCGCCCGCCACTCTAGAACCGCCGAAAAGCTCTCGCTCCGATCTGCCATGAGTGGCCTAATGCTCGAGCACGGTTCCGCTCGATCGCCGCTCTATCCATGCCGGTGCCGGCGAGATCACGTCGCTTGCCGCCGCGCTTGAGCCGCTCTCTCCAGCAAACTAGCTTTCAGCGTAGCCCGCAGTTCTCTCCCGGACCAACATGCCCACATACGAGTTTCGTTGCCCCACGGGCCACGAGTTCGAAAAGTTTTATCGCTCCATTAGCGGCGCGCCCAGCGAAGTCGCATGCCCGACGTGCGGCAAAAAGTCGGAGCGGCAAATCTCGGCCGGCGGCGGACTCGTCTTCAAAGGCTCCGGCTTCTACATCACCGACTACGGGAAGGACGGCAAGAAGCCGCAGGTTGCTCCAACGAAGGCTGGAGAAGGAGCAGCGAGCGTGAGCGGTGGGTCGGAGTCCGCTGGTCCGAAGGGAGAATCGAAATCCGGCGCCGAGGCAAAACCGTCCGGTGATCCCAAGCCGGGCGTGGACTCAAAATCGGCGAGCGCCCCAAAGCCGGCGGCTGCATCGAAGTCCGCCGCGAAAGGGTCGTCCCGGAGAGCGAAAAGCAGCGAATGACTGCTGCTGACCAGATCCGCACCGAGCTGATTCGCGCCGCGCGCGGCCTCGGTGCGCCCGAGGACGTGGATCCGCTGATGGAGCGCCCGCGAGAGTCTTCGCACGGCGACTGGGCAACGAATCTCGCCATGGTTCTCGCCAAACCGCTCAAGTCGCGGCCGCGTGATATCGCCGAACGGTTGCGTGACTCGATGAGTCTCGAGAGCGCGGGGGTGTCGAAGATCGACATCGCCGGACCCGGGTTCATGAATTTCTGGATCGATGCCGGTCGCATCGCCTCGGGACTGCGCGACATCATCGCCGCGGACGAGAGTTACGGGAGCAGCAAGGCCGGAGCCGGACGTGTCGTCAACGTCGAATTCGTCTCCGCGAATCCGACGGGACCGTTGCACGTCGGTCACGGACGGCAGGCCGCGCTCGGAGATGCAATCTCGACACTGCTCGATGTCACGGGCTGGAAGGTGACACGCGAGTACTACTACAACGACGCCGGCGTTCAAATCGACAATCTCGCCGCCAGCGTCGAGGCGCGACTCAATGAGATCCGTGGCAAGCCGGCTCAGATTCCAGAGGGCGGTTATCACGGCGAGTACATTCGCGAGCTGGCCGAGCGATACAACGCGGGCAGCGACGGGCTCTCGGTGCGCGAGTTCGCCGTGCGCGAGCTGAGAAAGGAGCAGGACCTCGATCTGCAGGCCTTCGGAGTGCGCTTCGACCGTTACTTCCTCGAATCGTCGCTCTACACGGATGGGATGGTCGAAGACACCGTGCGCCTTCTGATCGCGTCAGGAAAGACCTACGAGCACGAAGGCGCGCTCTGGCTCCGCACCACCGAGTTCGGTGACGACAAGGACCGCGTGATGCGGAAGAGCGACGGCACGTATACGTACTTCCTGCCCGATATCGCCTATCACGTCACCAAGTGGAAGCGTGGATTTCGCCGGGCGATCGACGTCCAGGGCGCCGATCACCACAGCACCGTGACGCGGGTGCGCGCGGGCCTTCAGGCGCTCGACATGGGCGTGAGCGAGAAGTACCCCGAATACGTGCTGCATCAGATGGTGACGGTCATGAAGCACGGCGAAGAGGTGAAGATCTCCAAGCGCGCGGGCAGCTACGTCACCGTTCGGGATCTCGTCAACGAGGTGGGGCGCGACGCGGTGCGCTACTTCTTCCTCATGCGGAAGAGCGACTCGCAGCTGATCTTCAACGTGGATCTCGCCGCTTCGCACTCGGAAGAAAATCCGGTCTACTACATCCAGATGGCGCACGCGCGCATGTGCGGCATCTTCCGCGTCGGTGAAATCGATCGGGAGTCGGTGTCGGGCGAGAACGTGAGCTTCGACTTGCTGAGCGAGCCGGAGGAGCAGGAGCTGATCAAGGCGCTGCTCGACTTCCCGGCTCTCGTCGAATCAGCTGCGGAAACGCTGGAGCCTCAGCGCATCGCGAGCTATCTCCTCGAGACGGCGCGACTCGCGCACCTGTGGTATCACAAGCATCACGTTCTGGAGCAAGCCGAGGACGTAACCCGCGCGCGCCTCGCTCTGGCGAGGGGTGCCGAGATAGTACTGCGCAACGGGCTAAGCGTGCTTGGCATCACGGCGCCGGAGAGAATGTAGTTGCCGCGGCCGCCCGCTCGGTTACCATTAGCACCCTGACCTTTTCTCAAACGATATAGGCGCGAATGTCTGTCCTCGTTGTTGGCTCGGTTGCGCTCGACTCGGTCGAGACCCCGTTCGGAAAGGCGGACGATGTCCTCGGCGGATCCGCGACATTCTTTGCCGCATCGGCGAGTCATCTCACCAAGGTGAGCGTCGTCGGGGTCGTCGGCTCCGACTATCCCATCGAGAAGCTCGATCCGCTTAAGAAGCGCGGAGTCGATTTCAGCGGTCTCGAGCGGGCCGAAGGGCAGTCCTTTCGCTGGCGCGGCCGCTATCGGCACGACCTCAACTCGGCGGAGACCCTGGAGACGCACCTCGGTGTTTTCTCCCACTTCAGCCCCAAGATTCCGGCGAAACTTCGCTCGTCGCCGTATCTCTTCCTCGCCAACATCGACCCGCGGCTCCAGCTCGATGTCCTGGGGCAGGTCGATAAGCCCAAGCTCGTCGCGTGCGACACGATGAACTTCTGGATCCAGAGCCGGCGCGCCGACGTTCTGAAGCTCTTGGGACACGTCGACCTCATGACGCTCAATGACGCGGAAGCACGCCAGCTTACGGAAAAGGCGAATCTCGTCCAGGCGGCGCAGTGGATCATGGCGCGCGGACCACGGCACGTCATAATCAAGAAGGGCGAGCACGGCGCATTCATGTTCACCGATAAGTCCATCTTCTTCGCGCCCGCGTTTCCGCTGGAAAACGTGTTCGATCCTACGGGCGCGGGCGACGCGTTCGCGGGAGGATTCATCGGCTATCTCGCCGCGACGGGCGACCTGAGCGAGGCCAACATGCGACGCGCCGTCATTTACGGCTCCGTCATGGGATCGTTCGCCGTCGAGAAATTTTCGATCGAGCGCCTCATGACTGTGACCCGCGCCGAGATCGATCAGCGCATGCGCGAAATGCGACGGCTCGTGGCGTTCGAGGAGGAGTTGCCCGCGTGAGCGATGACGCGCTTCGCTACGGAAGCGCCGGAGTCGATATCGATGCTTCCAATGCGGCAAAGAATCGGATCAGGAAGCTCGTTGAATCCACGTTCACCAAAGGTGTCGTAGGCGGCTTCGGTGGCTTCGGGGGAATGTTCCGCATTCCTTCGAATCTCGAGAAGCCTGTCCTCGTTTCGAGCGCCGATGGGGTCGGCACCAAGATCAAGGTCGCTATCGAGGCTGGCCGGCACGACACGATCGGGCGCGACCTCGTCAATCACTGCGTCAACGATATCCTCGTCCAGGGCGCGGTCCCGGCCTTCTTTCTCGACTACATAGCGTTCGGAAAACTCGACCCGACGGTCGTCGAAGCCGTCGTGGCGGGGGTTGCCACCGGCTGCCGTGAGAACGGTTGTGCGCTAATAGGCGGGGAAACCGCCGAAATGCCCGGTTTGTACGCGCCGCCTGATTACGATTTGGCGGGGTTCATCGTCGGATATGTGGAAGAAGATCGCATTCTCGGCCCGCACCGCGTGCGGCCCGACGATGTCCTGATCGGTCTTCCGAGCTCGGGATTGCACACAAACGGATACTCACTCGCACGCATGATCGTGATAGATCGGCTGAAGCTGCGACTGACAGATCCGTTTCCGGGTGGTGGCGGGAGCGTCGCGGATGTTTTTCTGGCCGAGCATCGGTCGTATTTGCCAGCGCTGAAACCCTCGCTCGATCGGGTTCACGCGATGGCGCATATCACCGGCGGAGGATTGCTGGAGAATCTCGACCGCGCTCTGCCGAAGACGCTGGACGCTGTAATAGATGTCTCGAGCTGGAAAACCCCGAATGTCTTCAGGGTTTTGATGGGCGCGGGGGCAGTGGAACCCGCGGAGATGTACCGAACGTTCAACATGGGTGTAGGAATGGTCGTCATCTGCGCGCCGTCCGACGTAAAGGCAGTGTTGTCGGCGGCATCCGCGGCTGGGGTTGCGGGCTGGAAGATCGGCTCGCTCAAGCCCGGTTCCGGGGCAGTCATACTTTCTTGAGGAACTTACAAATGAAAGGTCGTTTGTTCATTTCGCTCGCGGCAATGGCGCTCGCGGCTACATCCGCCAGTGCTCAGGGTATCGACACCCAGAGCTGCCCGCCGGGCACCGTCAATGGTCTGGGAGTTCCGGATCAGGCCCGCGCTTCGCAGGACGCATGTCAGAAGGCAATCGATCTCTTCAAGTACCTGGCGCCTCAGCTAGGCACGAGCATCGCGGGCGGTAACGCGACCCTCGGCCAGGCAGGAAGTCTGGGTGGCCTCGGTCACTTTTCTCTGGGCCTCAGAGTCAACGCTGTTCAGGGGAGCCTCCCGCAGGTTCAGAACATCACGCCGTCCGTGACCGGCGCGACAAATACGCCTCCTATCGATACCAAGACTCAGCTCTTTCCGATGCCGACGGCCGATCTCGCGATCGGCATCTTCAAGGGCCTGCCGCTCGCCATCACCAACGTCGGCGGAGTAGACCTCCTCGTCAGTGCGTCGTACGTGCCCGAGTTCAATGGCAGCGGAGTGAGTGTCAAGGTGCCCAATGGCTCGCTCAAGCTTGGCTATGGCGCGCGCATCGGAATCCTGCAGGAATCGCTGCTCGTCCCGGGCGTCTCGGTGAGCTATATCCGCCGCGATCTGCCGACAGTTAACATCTCGGCAAACAGCGGAAATGACTCGCTGTACGTCAACAACCTTGCCCTGAAAACAACCGCCTTGCGCCTGGTCGCTAGCAAAGGCTTCCTGTTGTTCGGCCTCGCTGCTGGTATCGGTCAGGACAAGTACGAGTCATCCACGGAAATTGGTGCGCACCTTGCCGCGCGAGCGGTCCCGCCTATCTCAGCGTTCAACACTGCTCCAGTTTCGCTTTCCCAGAGCATCACCCGCACGAATATGTTTGCGGATTTGTCGATAAACCTTCTGATTTTGAAGCTGACGGGCGAAATTGGACAAGTATCCGGCGGCACGATCAACACTTACAATACCTTCAGTGGCAAGCAAGCAGCCGATTCCAGAGTCTACGGATCGGTCGGAGCTCGATTCGGGTTCTAACGACGAGCGCGACGCGGAGTACATGCGTCGCGCGCTCGTCCTCGCCCAGCAAGGGTGGGGTCAAACAGCGCCGAACCCTATGGTCGGCGCTGTTGTCGTTCGCGACGGCGTCGTCGTCGGCGAAGGATACCACGCGCGCTATGGTGACGCGCACGCCGAGCTGGTGGCGCTCAAGGCGGCGGGCGATCGCGCGCGCGGCTCGACCATGTACGTCACCCTCGAGCCTTGCAACCACTTCGGAAAACAGCCGCCTTGCACCGAGGCGATTCTCGAGGCTCGGGTAAAGCGCGTCGTGATCGCCGCTGCTGACCCCACCGCGCTCGCTGGTGGCGGCGCGCGTCACCTCGCCGACTACGGCGTCGAGGTCGACTTTTCCGTCGAAGAGGTCGCGGCACTGGAGCTCAATGCTCCATTCTTTTTCGCCGCGACCAATCCCGCGAGACCCTGGGTGACGCTCAAGCTCGCGCTCTCGAGCGACGGGAAGATGAATGATCCCAGCGGGGAGCGACGCTGGATCAGCAACGAGCTCTCTCGAAAGGAAGTCCAGCGGCTCCGCGCGAACGTCGACGCCATCGCGGTTGGACTCGGGACCGTGCGCGCGGACGATCCACAACTGACGGCACGGGGATCGATCCGCCCGCGAGTGCCACCCACGCGCGTCGTATTCGACAGAAACGCCGAAACCCCGCTCGATTCGACGCTCGTCCGGACGGCGAAGGAGACCCCGACCATAGTATTTGCGCACCATCCCCCGGTCGCCCGCCTCGCCGCGCTCCACAATGCGGGAGTCGACGTCTTCGAGGCCGAAGACCTCCCGGCAGCACTGGAGGCGCTCCATGGATTCGAGGTTCAACACCTGCTCGTGGAGGGCGGCGCCCGCGTCGCGCGGGAGTTCCTGCGCCAGAGCCTGGTGGACCGACTGATTATCTTTCAGTCACCAATCACTCTTGGCCCCGGCGCGCTCGGTCCATTCGATGAATTGCGTGGCGACTTTCGCGAGACGCTCTCCAGGCTCCCCATCGTCCGGCGCGCGGAGTTTGGAGAGGACGTGATGTCGGTGTACGCGGCGCGTGAGGCTTGAATGTTTACCGGATTGATCGAGGCGGTTGGCGAAGTTGAGAGCGTGCGGCAGACCGATGCCGGACGCGAGCTTCGCATTCGCGCTCCGTTCACCGATCTCAAGAATGGCGAGAGCATCGCCATAAACGGCGCCTGCCTGACCGTTCGTGAATTCGGCGCTGGCTGGTTCGACGCGGCCGCGGTCGTGACCACGCTCGAGCGAACGGCCATAGGTGACTGGAAGGCAGGAACACGGCTCAATCTCGAGCGGTCGCTGCGGTCCACAGACAGGCTTGGTGGACACATCGTGCAGGGTCACGTGGACTGTGTCGGTGTCGTGGCCGCGGTCGAGCGCAGCACTGATGCGCTGCTCGTCGACCTTTCGCTGCCGCAATCGGTCGAGCCGCTTTTCGTGCTGCACGGGTCGATCGCCGTCGACGGCGTCAGCCTCACCGTGAACGAGTTGAAGCCTGGCGGTTTGCAACTTTCGCTGATCGAGTACACCTTGCGTCATACCACGCTGGGTGATTTGAAGCCGGGAGCCCGCGTGCATGTAGAGGCGGACGTAATCGCTAAACACGTGCGGCGACTTCTGGAGCCATACCTGCGCGAAGCGTCGGCGCTAAATTCGCTGGACGATTTTTCGCTGGACCATTAGAGGAATAATGAATTTCGGAACAGTCGAGCAGGCAATTGCCGACATCAAGGTCGGCAAGCTGATCGTCGTCGCCGACGATGAGGATCGCGAGAACGAAGGAGATCTTATCTGCGCGGCCGAGCTGGTCACGCCGGAAATGATCAACTTCATGATCCGCAAGGCGGGCGGGTGGATTTGTCTCGCGCTGACCGGGGAACGTGCCGACCAGCTCGAGCTCGCCCAACAGAGCGAAGTCAACACCGACGAGTACCGCACTGCTTTCACCATCAGCATCGATGCGGACGAGCGCTTTGGCATCACCACGGGAGTTAGCGCGCAGGATCGCGCCAAAACCATCCGTGTTGCCGTCGATCCCAAGAGCGTTCCTACCGATCTGCGCCGTCCTGGACACGTCCCCCCGCTCCGCGCGCGCGAAGGAGGAGTACTCCAGCGCGTGGGCCACACAGAGGCGGCGGTTGATCTCGCCCGCCTTGCGGGCCTCATTCCGGCCGGAGTCGTCTGCGAGATTCTTAGCGAGGACGGCTCGAGCGCCCGCCGCCCCGAGCTCGAGCGATTTGCGCAGGAACACGGGCTCACATTCATCACGGTCGCGCAGCTCGTCGCGCATCGCCTTCAGACCGAGCGGCTCGTGCACCGCGTCGCCGAGGCTCGGCTTCCGACGGAAGTGGGGATCTGGCGCGTCGTCGGCTACCGCAATGACGTCGACAAGCACGAGCACATAGCGCTGGTTTTCGGCGACGTCGCGCCCGACTCGAGCGTGCTGGTGAGAATGCACTCGAAATGTCTCACCGGTGATGTCTTCCATTCTCTCCGCTGCGATTGTGGATGGCAGCTCGATACCGCGATGAAAATGATTGCGAAGGAAGGGAAGGGCGTGATCGTGTACCTCGATCAGGAGGGCCGCGGCATCGGTCTTCTCAACAAGCTCAAGGCCTACGAGCTTCAGGATCAGGGAATCGATACCGTCGAAGCCAACGAGCGGCTCGGGTTTCCGCCCGACCTCCGCAATTACGGCATCGGCGCGCAGATCCTCCTCGACCTCGGGCTCAGGATCATCCGCCCAATCACGAATAATCCGCGCAAGCTCGTCGGCCTCGAAGGTTACGGGCTGACCATCGACGACCGAGTGTCGATCATCGCGATCGCGCACGACGAAAACTCAAGCTACCTCGAAGCCAAACGGGCGAAGCTCGGACACCTCTTCGCTTCGTAGATGGCCGAGTTTCACGGATTGCCGAGCGGCGTTGGGCGACGCATAGTCGTCCTCGCCAGCCGCTTCAATGAGCCAATCGTAAAGAAGCTCGTCGACGGCGCTCTCGAGGCGCTGATCAAGTACGGCGTCGCGTTCGAGGACATCGATGTCGTCTGGGTTCCGGGCGCGTGGGAGCTTCCCAGCGCCGCGCGGTGGCTCCTCGCCAGCGAGCGATACGACGGCCTCGTGGCTCTTGGAGCGGTCATCCGCGGCGAGACCGCGCACTTCGAGTATATCGCTGGCGAAGCGTCCCGCGGACTTGCCGGGGTGAGCGCAGACTCGGAGATGCCCATCGGGTTTGGCGTGCTCACCTGCGATACCGACGAGCAGGCCGAAGCCCGCGCTGGTGGCGCGCACGGCAACAAGGGCTGGGATGCCGCGGTCGCCACGCTCGAGATGGTCGACCTTCACAGTCGCCTGGATCCTGACGATGCGGATTGAATCCCGCGCCCGCGCGCGGGCCCTTCAGGCGTTGTACGCGTGCGACATGCGGGGCGGAAAAAATCTTGATCGGGTCGCCACCCAGGTGTGGGACGATCTCGCAGTGGCGCCCGAGGAACGGAGACTGGCTGGCCTGCTCGTGAGAGAAGTCGCGACCGCCGGCGGCGCGCTGGACGCGCGACTCGCCGATCTCACCACCAACTGGCGCCTCGAGCGGCTCGGCGCCATCGAAAGGTCGGTGCTTCGCCTTGGCGCCGCCGAGCTGATGAAGGGAGAGACGCCGCCGCGCGTCGCAATTCAGGAAGCGGTGAGGCTGGCCGAGAGGTTCGGAACGTCCGCGAGCGCCAAATTCGTCAACGGAGTTCTCGACGCCTTCGCGCGACAGGCCGGCATGATCTAGTGCGGATACTTGTCCTCAACTGGCAGGATTACAAAAACCCGCAGGCCGGCGGTGCCGAGCTTCACCTGCAGGAAATCTTCAGCCGCATCGTCGCGCGCGGCCATACCGTCGACCTCCTCTGCAGCTCCTGGCCGAACGCTCCCCAGCGCGTAAATCTGGACGGAATCGATGTTCACCGAATCGGCACGCGCCACACTTATCCATTTCTCGCCCGCGGCTATTACACCGAGAATCTCGCCCGCAAGGACTATGATGTCGTGATCGAGGACCTGAACAAGGTTCCTCTCTACACGCCGCTATGGGGCGTGCGTAATCTCGTAGCCCTGGTGCACCATCTCTTCGGCGTGACTGCATTTCGCGAAGCCCCGGCGCCCCTTGCCGCCGCGGTGTGGCTCTCCGAGCGTCCGCTTGGAATGCTCTATCGCAACGTGCCATTCGAGGCCGTCAGCAGGAGCACGGCTGATGACCTCGTGCAGCGCGGTATTCCGCGCAGCTCGATTCGTGTCATCTACAATGGCGTCGACTCGACCCGACTGACCCCCAACTCCGCGGAGCGGTCCGCGACGCCGCTCTTCGTCTATCTCGGGCGGCTCAAGAAATACAAGCGGGTGGACATCGTCATCCGGGCGTTCGCCGGCCTCAACGTTCCAGAGGCGACCATGGAGATCGCCGGAACCGGCGACTATCGCGCTCAGCTCGAACGTCTGGTAAAATCACTCGACCTGAGTAGCAGGGTAAAGTTTCTTGGCTTCATTCCCGAGGAGGAAAAGGTTCATCTTCTTCGTCGCGGGTGGGCCTCGACGTTGGCGTCGCCAAAGGAAGGGTGGGGAATCAGCAATCTCGAAGCTGCAGCGTGCGGAACTCCCGTGATTGCGGCCAACTCTCCGGGCATCCGCGAATCGGTGATCGATGGCGAGACCGGGTTTCTCGTAGACCCGGACGACCACCAGGCGATGACAGCGGCGATGAGGGGGCTCGTACAGTCTCCGGATCTCGTTGACGTGCTCGGAGGCGCGGCCCGGCGCTTCGCTGCAACCTTCACCTGGGATCGCTCGGCGAATGAAACGCTCGCGCATCTGGAGGAAGTCGTCGCGAAATGACGCGCGTTAGCCAGAAGAAAAGGGATTGGGGATGCCAGCGCCCAAGGTAACGGTCGGAGTGCTACTCGACCGGCTGCGGGGATCGCTGCAGCTCGAGGAGATGGAGCCCGGTTCCGGACTCGATCGCATCGTCGGAAACCCCGAGGTTTCGAGCCCCGGCCTGGTGCTGGCGGGCTACGTCAAGCGATTCTCGGCGGAACGTCTCCAGGTGCTTGGTGAAACCGAGATTACCTATCTGCAGTCGCTCACTCCGGCGGATCGCAAGAAGATTCTCGAGCTGTTCTTCTCCTTCCCCATTCCCGCAGTATTCGTAACAAAAGGGCAGCGGCTGCCCGTTGGCCTCAAGGAGATCGCCAGCGCTTCCGGCGTTCCGCTCATCCGGACCAAGCTGAAAACGGCGGAGTTCTATCGACGGATCAAGCCGGTGTTGGAGATGGAATTCGCGCCGACCGTCTCGCTCCACGGCTCGCTCACCGATGTCTTCGGCGTTGGGCTTTTCTTCACCGGGAAAAGTGGCATCGGCAAATCGGAATGCGTGCTCGATCTCGTCGAGCGTGGGCATCGCCTTGTCGCGGACGATCTCGTCATCACCAGCAAGCGCGGAAACGACGTCCTGATTGGCCGTGGCCACGAGCTGCAGCGTCATTACATGGAAATTCGTGGCGTGGGGCTGATCGATATTCCGGCGATCTTCGGGATCCGCGCCGTCCGGCAGCAGAAGCGCATCGAGGTCGTGGTTCAGCTCGAGGAGTGGGATCAGCACGCAGTCGTGGAGCGACTTGGCCTCGACGTCGAGACCACGACCATCCTCGGCGTCGAGCTGCCCAAGATCACGGTATTTCTGAACCCCGGCAAAAACATCACGGTGATCGCCGAGGTCATCGCGCTGAATCACCTCTTGCGCTACTCCGGCATCAACGCCGCTGAGGCGTTCAACGAACGGCTCGTCGGCCGCATGAAAACCGCGGCCGCGAGCAACATCGAGGCTTATCTTCAGGAAGATCATGAGTGACGAAGTAGCTGGCGGCTCGGACAAACCGCGCGCGATAGTCGTTGGCCACGGAGAGTTCGCCGGCGGGCTGGTGTCCGCGGTCGGACAGATCTGCGGCCTGGCCGACAAGCTCGTCGTGCTCTCGATGATGGGCATGACGCCGGAAGACATCGAAGGCGCGCTTCGCGAGCAGATTGCCCTGACGGGGGCTCGCGTGATTTTCACCGATCTCCCGGCGGGAAGCGCGACACTGGCCGCGCGCCGGATCGTGAAGGACGACCCGGGTGTCGTTCTCGTGAGCGGGGTTAACCTCGCGACCCTGCTCGATTTCGTCTTCAACACGTCCGTCCCACCGACCGAGGCCGCCAGGGCGGCCGCCGAAAGAGGAAAGGCATCGCTGATCGTGGTTGGGCGCTGATGGGAATTCACCTCTACCGCATCGACGACCGTCTCGTTCACGGACAGGTCGTCGTCGGTTGGGGCCAGCCTCTCAATGCTCGTTTTCTGGTTCTTGTCGATGACCTGGTGGCATCGAGTGACTGGGAGAAAGAGCTCTACCGAATGGCCATTCCGCCCGAGATGGAGATCTATTTTGCCGACGTCGGCGGTGCGATCCGGGATCACGCGCGGTACGCGGCCGACCCACGGCCCGGACTTCTCATCACCGGCGACATCGCCAGCATGTACCGGCTGGTCAAGGGCGTGAAAGCGATCGGTAGCGTCAACCTCGGCGGCATCCACCACCGCGCCGGCCGCGCCGAGAAGCTTCGTTACATCTTTCTCACCCCGGGCGAAGAAGGGCAGCTGCACGACCTCGAAGCGGCAGGCGTCGAGGTGACAGCACAGGATGTCCCGTCAGCGCGCGCGGTTCCGCTCGCCGAAGTGCTTGAGGGAGAGTCGCAGTGAGTTTGATCGAGGCGCTTCCGATCGCCCTTCTTGGCGCGTTGCTGGGTCTCGACGTCGTGAGCTTCCCCCAGGCGATGATATCGAGGCCAGTCGTCGCGGCGACGCTGGCGGGGGCGTTCATCGGCCACCCACCGGCTGGCCTCCTCATCGGAGTGG
The DNA here is from genome assembly GCA_002404335.1 of Gemmatimonadales bacterium UBA4720. Lineage (GTDB taxonomy): Bacteria > Gemmatimonadota > Gemmatimonadetes > Gemmatimonadales > Gemmatimonadaceae > UBA4720. The sequence continues at coordinate 10,520 of DHJM01000063.1, read as the reverse complement.
TGCTGGAGATGATCGCGCTCGACACTCTTCCATTCGGGGCTTCGCGCTACCCGGAGTGGGGATCTGCGGGCGTCGTCGGAGGCGCGCTCTTCGGAGCGCAGCCGCATGGAATGCCAGGCGCGCTTCCCGCGTGCCTGCTTGCCGCTCTGCTCACCGCCAGCATCAGTGGATGGAGCATGGTAGTGCTGCGGCGATTGATTGCGATCCGGCTCGAGCAAACGCGGGACAGGATCGAGGAAGGATCGCGGAACGCGCTGCTCTCGCTCCACCTGTCCGGCATGTCGATGGATCTGCTGCGCGGCGGTCTCGTGACGATCACCGCCATGATGATCTTCGCCCCCCTTGTCCGTGCGATAGTCGCGATCTGGGGGAGTGACTCGGCGCCATCGCGCGCGGTCGTCGTGGTCATCGCCGCGATCGTCGCGGGCGCGGCGCTCTGGAAAGTCTTCCACTCAGTTCGACACGTGCTCTGGTTCTTCCTCGCCGGGCTTCTGGTCTGGGTCGGGTTGCTGGTGACGAGATGACGGCCCCGACAAGCCCAGGGGTTGACCTGCCCATGCGCGTCAAGTTCGCGATGTATTTCCGCCTCTTGGCCATGCAGGGATCGTGGAACTACGAGACCCTGAACGGGACTGGAATCGGGTTCACCATGGAGCCCGCGCTCAGATACCTGCCCGGAGGAATTGACGGCCCGGCTTATCGGGCCGCGCTGGCGCGCGAATCGCGCTATTTCAACGCGCACCCGTATCTGGCCGGAATTGCCGTCGGCGCGCTGGTTCGGGCCGAGCTGGACGGAGTGGAGCCCGCTAGAATCGAGCGGTTTCGAACGGCTCTGGCTGGGCCTCTCGGAAGCGTCGGAGACAGGCTCGTGTGGGCGAGCTGGCTGCCGTTCTGCTCGCTCGTCGCGATCGGAGTTTATGGGGCCGGCGGCTCGCCTATGGGGGTCGTTGGTACATTTCTCTTGCTGTACAACGCCGGACATATCCTTCTCAGGGCATGGGGACTTCGGATTGGTCTCTCGCGCGGTTTGAACGTCGCCTCGGCACTGGGGAATCCAGTGCTACGGCAGGGACCGCAGTACATCGGATGCGCTGCCGCGCTGGTGGCCGGCGTCGCGTTGCCACTCGCGCTACAGCGTGTGGCGGGTCCCGGCCTCGGCCTGGTGGGCGGCATCATCGGGGCGGCGTTGATTGGAATCCTGCTTCTCGCGCGGCTCCGGGAGCACGCGGAAGGCTGGCGTATCGCCCTTGGAGTTCTCGCGATTTTCGTTCTTTACTCGGTCCTCACCTGATGCCTGAGCGCGAAGTAAGAATCCTGAACAAGCTTGGCATACACGCTCGCCCCGCCGCCGAGATCGTGAAGACTGCGGGGAAATTCAAGAGCGCCATCACCATCGTGCGCGATGATCTCGAGGTCAATGCCAAGAGCATCATGGGCGTGATGATGCTGGCCGCGGAACACGGGGCCATGATAATCCTTCGGGCGATCGGCGACGACGCCGAAGCGGCACTCGATGCGCTTTCGGCCGTGATCTCGAACAAGTTCGGAGAGAGCTGAGTGGCAAAGGGAATCGCGGGCACGCCGGCTTCACCGGGAATCGTGGACGGACAAGTCCACCTTCTCCGCTGGGAAGTTCCGGACGTGCGCCACCGCATCATTCCCGACGAAGCCATACCCGGGGAGATCAAGCGCTTTCACGCGGGGCTGGCACAGGCAAGGGAGAGACTACACCACGTGCGGGCGCGCGCCGAGAAGCACGCCGGCCCTGAGGAAGCGGCGATCTTCGATGTCCAGCTTTCGATTCTCGAGGACGGCGAGCTGCTGCGACAGGTCGAGGAGCTCATAACGCAGAACCTCGGCGCCGAAAAGGCGTTCGATCTCGTCCTGTTCGAATGGCGCCAGCAATTCGCGAGTCACACGCGGCCGCTGCTGCGCGAAAGAGTCGGCGACCTCATAGACGTGCACATCAGAGTGCTCTCGATCCTGCTCGGCCTGCCGGATCACGATCCGGTTGATCTACCCAAGGGCTCGAACAGAATCCTCGTCACGCACGATCTCACGCCGAGCCTCACGGTACAGCTGGATCGCGAAGCGATCATCGGCATCGCGACGGACGCGGGTACGCGTACGTCGCACGTCGCGATTCTCGCGCGATCGCTGGGTTTGCCCGCGGTCGTCGGACTCAGAGATGCAACCGAGCAGCTAACCGGTAACGAGCACGTGATTCTCGATGGGACGTCAGGTATCCTGATCGTTGACCCCACGCCGTCGCAGATCAAGACCTACCGTGAGCGTCGCGCCATCGAGGCTCTGGAGGACCAGGAGCTACAGGCTCTCTCTGTCGCCGATTCCGTAACGCTGGACGGCCACTGGGTGACGCTGCGCGCCAACGTCGACCTACCCGAGGAAGCGGGGTTCGCGGCGCGGAGCGGCGCCGAAGGCGTGGGCCTCATGCGCACCGAGTTTCTGGTCGTCGGACGCGCGACGATGCCCGACGAGGAAGAGCAGTACCGTGCCTACCGCCATGTGGTTGAGGCATTCGGCGGACGCCCCGTCGTGATTCGCACCTTCGACGTGGGCGGCGACAAGCTCCCGATCGGCAGCTACCCGACCGACCCCAATCCATTCCTCGGCTGGCGCGCGATCAGGATGTGCCTTGACGAGCCGGAGCTGTTCAAGACCCAGCTCCGCGCACTACTGCGCGCGGCGATGCATGGCGATGTCAGGATCATGTTTCCCCTCATCATCACTCTCGACGAAGTCCTGCAGGCGAAGCACCTGTTGAACGAAGCGGCGCGCGAGCTGGATGCGAGGGGGGTGCCGTACCGGCACGACGTTCCGCTCGGAGTCATGGTCGAGACGCCGGCCGCCGCGCTCTCAGTGCACACGCTCGTCGATGATGTATCGTTTCTCAGCATCGGGACGAACGATTTGGTGCAGTACACGCTCGCGGTCGATCGTGGCAGCGCAAACCTCGCTTCCCGGTTTACGCCGCTCCACCCGGCGGTATTGACGCTGATCAAGCGCATCGTCGATGTCGGCGCTGCTCATCGTCTCGAGGTCGCCGTCTGCGGCGAGATGGCATCCCAGCCTCTCATGGCGTTCGCCCTCATCGGGTTGGGTGTCCGGTGTCTGAGTGTCGCCGGGAGGGCGGTGCCCCTGGTCAAGCGCATCGTCCGGGGCGTGAGCGCTGCCGTTGCCGCCGAAGCAGCGAATGCTGCGCTCGAATCCCGGACTGCCCGAGAGGCCGAAGGTGAGCTCCGGCGCCGGCTGATGACCGCTTTCGGAGACGCCCCATTCTTGCGCGATGGGTTGCCCAGCTTCGTCGAAGGAAATATCTTCGAAGGCTCCGGTGGGCTTAATACATCCTCGGCGCACGAATAGTACGGCGTGCGACCGTTGCCACCATTCATCCTCAAATTCCCCAGAGGAATTTCGTGCTCGATCGACATCTCTTCACATCCGAATCCGTAACCGAAGGCCATCCTGACAAGGTCGCGGACGCGATTTCGGACGCCATCCTCGATGCAATACTGACAGATGATCCCCAGGCGCGCGTCGCCTGCGAGACACTTGTAACGACCGGACTCGCCTGCGTCGCGGGCGAGATCACGACCAAGACGTACGTCAACGTTCCCGAGATCGTGCGATCCACGATCGATCGTATCGGCTACAACGACTCGGGCATGGGTTTCGATTCCAAGACCTGTGCGGTAATCAGCACGATCGACAAGCAGTCCCCCGACATCGCGCAGGGCGTGGATCATGGCGGCGCCGGCGATCAGGGCATGATGTTCGGCTACGCCAGCGATGAGACCGAACAGCTGATGCCGATGCCGATCCAGGCTCGCTCATCGCCTCACCGAGCGCCTCGCCGAGTTCCGGCGCTCGAAGGAAGGAAAGTGGGTTCGGCCCGACGGCAAGGCGCAGGTGACCGTTCTATATGAGGACGCTCTTCCGATCGGCGTCGAGACCGTCGTCGTCTCGACCCAGCACTCGGAGGACATCTCCACCAAGAAGCTCCGCGAGGCGATAATTGCCGAAGTCATCGAGCCGGTAATACCGAAAGAGCTGCGCGACAAGACCATCAAGTTCCACATCAATCCGACCGGACGCTTCGTCATCGGAGGTCCGCAGGGCGACGCCGGCCTCACCGGACGCAAGATCATTGTGGACACGTACGGCGGCATGGGGCGCCACGGCGGCGGCGCGTTCAGCGGCAAGGATCCCTCGAAAGTGGATCGCTCGGCCTGCTACGCCGCCCGTTGGGTCGCCAAGAACATCGTCGGCGCAAAGCTCGCTCGGCGCTGCGAGGTGCAGGTCGCCTACGCCATCGGAGTCGCGGAGCCCGTGTCGGTCAACGTGGATACGTTCGGAACCAACACCGTCCCCGAGACCGCGATCCTCAAGGCAATCGTCAAGGTCTTCGATCTTACGCCCAAAGGCATAATCAACGCGCTGGATCTGAGGAAGCCGATCTATAGCCCGACGTCCTCGTACGGACATTTCGGCCGCACGCCCAAGAAGAACGGTAAGGGCACGCTCTTCACGTGGGAGCGCCTGGATCGCGTGGCTGAGTTGCGGAAGGCTGTGGAAGGACGGTAGCGGCGCCCTGCGGCGAACAATGCAAGAAAGCTGGCCCCTTCTGGTGGCCAGCTTTTCCACTCTCAGGCCCTGACGTTAATTTGATTTCATGCAACTCGTCGAAGTCGAAGTGATGCGCCTTGGTCTCGACCGCTCCACCAACTCCTACGTTGTGATCCTTCAGGAGAAGGGCGGCGCTCGGCTGCTTCCGATCTGGATCGGGCAGCCGGAGGCGGAATCCATCGTGATCGAGATGAACAAGCTCAAGCGCGAGCGGCCGCTCACGCACGACCTGTGCAAGAATCTCATCATCGGCATGGGCGGCACTCTGCGCCGCGTCAACATTACCAAGGTCGAGAACCGCACTTTCTACGCGGAGCTTCACATCGCGCGCGAATCTGGCGCCGTGCACATAGATGCGCGTCCTTCCGACAGCATCGCGATTGCGCTGAGATTCGAAGCGCCGATCTTCGCCCAGGAAAGTCTCCTCACCGCCCTGCTGCTCGAGGAAGGGCAGGTTCCCCCGGAGACTTTGGCCGAGCCGTCGGACGAAATGTCTGCCGAACAGTTGAAGGAGTACCTCGAGAACATGCGTCCCGAAGATTTTGGGAAGTTCAATATGTAAGCTGGCGGTCCTGCTGATCATGCAGGCCGCTCTCCCATCGGTACCGCAACGGGTTTCCGGACGCATCGTGCGCCCTGGCGGCGATCGCGTGGACCCCGTGAGCGGGGCGTGGGTCGTCCTGCATCGCGTCGGCCCGGACCGGGCCGGACCACTCGACTCCGTTCGATCGGACTCTCGCGGACGCTACTCCTTCACTTACGCGCGCACCGGCAGCGAGGACGCGGTGTATTTCGTCTCCGCGTCGCACGACGGCATCGCGTATTTCACTCTGCCCCTCGCCGAGGGCCGCGTGAGCGGTGACGATGGCGAGATAACCGTCTTCGACACGACTTCGGGCCACGTCCCGATGAGCCTGCGCGGACACCACGTAGTAGTATCGGCCGCCGACGCAAACGCTCGCAGGTCGATCGTCGAGGTCTACGATCTCTCCAACGACAGCACCGTCACGCGCGTCGCGATTGGTGAAACACCCTCTGGCGCCACGTGGCAGACTCACGTCGCTCCGGGAGCGGGCGATTTCAAGGTGAGCCAGGGCGACATATCAGCGGCCGCGGTGTCTTTTTCGGACGGGGTCGTCAGCGTATTCGCGCCGCTCGCGCCCGGAATCAAGCAGCTGTCGTTCTCGTACTCGCTCCCAGCGAAGTCGTTTCCGCTCAAGCTCCCACTCGAGACGGAGACCGGGATCTACGAGATACTGATCGAAGAAAAGGCAGGCAGCGTTACCGGTCCCAAGCTGAAGGAGATGGATCCGGTGACCGTGGACGAGCGGAACTTTCGCCGCTTCCTCGCCTCGGACATGCCACTGAATTCCGTCGCCGTTATAGACCTGCCCGCGCCGCCGCCGACGCACTCGATCGACTCGCGCTATCTCGTCGCGCTTACGCTTGTGATCGGGGGCACGATGGTTGTGGCGCTTGCGCACGCGATAAGACGTAGATAGCTTCGCCGAACAATTGATCGCGGACGGGAGCCACGGAAACCGGTTTGATGCCGGTGCGGCCCCGCCACTGTAACGGGCACTAACGCAGACTCGTAACGCCACTGACCGCAGGAGCAGTCGGGAAGGCGAGTCCAGCGGCCCGGAGCCAGGAGACGACTTTCGTCCGCGCCACTTTCGCAGAACCTCGGGGGAGGTCCTGGTGGCGGTCAGGCGTCGTTTCGACGCGTGCTCGTTGCGGGCATTCCTCAGGGAGGAGTGTCCGTTTTTGATTTTCAGCCGCCGATCATCCCGTTTTCTGATTGCATGCGCGCTCGCGATTGCCGCGTGCGAGAAGCCGCACACCGAGCCCGCGACGGTAACCGACGATTTCGGGGATCCGGTGCGCCTCGGCGCCGCTCCAACGCGCATCGTCTCGCTGAATCCGGTGACGACGGAGATCCTCTTTGCGTTCGGTGCAGGCTCGCGCCTCGTCGGCCGCTCGTCGTTCGATCTCTGGCCCGATTCCGCCAGGCTCATCCCGGATCTCGGCATGGGACTCCAGCCAAATGTCGAAGTTGTTCTCGGGGCACATCCCGACCTCGTGATTCTCTACGCGAGCCAGGACAATCGCCCGGCGGCCGCGCGCTTTCGCGCTGCCGGAGTGAGCACGCTGACTCTCAGGACCGATCACATCGCGGATTTCCGCCGCACCGTTCAATTGCTGGGTGCGATCCTACAAGATTCGGCGCGAGCCAGGACGGTTGCCGACTCAGTCTTTCGCACTCTGGACCGCGTTCGCACCGCAACAGCGAAACTCCCACGACCGACAGTGTTCTGGCACATCTGGGACGCGCCGCTCATAACCATCGGCGCCGGCAGCTTCATGAACGAGCTCGTCGACATCGCGGGCGGCAGGAACGTCTACGCCGACATCACGAAACCGTCCGCGACAGTCTCACTCGAAGATGTGGCGCACAGAGATCCCGATTTCATTCTCGCCGGGCCGCTGGGGGCGCAAAAAATCGAAGATGACCGCCGCTGGCGGATTGTCCGCGCAGTGCGGGAAGGGAAAGTCGTGACCGTTGACACCGTGCTCGTCGGCCGTCCGTCCGTGCGACTGGGAGAAGCCGCTGTCTCGCTCGCGAATCTTCTCCATCCGGGCACGGTGCGTTGAGGCGATTTCAAGACTGGTACTGGCTCTTGCTCATCCTGGCACTGCTGGCCGTCGCAATGCTCGCCGTCGCGCGCGGCGCCGTGTCAGTGTCGCTCGCCGGCGTGATCGACGCGCTGCGCGGGCGTGGCGACACAACCGCGATTGCCATCGTGCGAGACCTGCGACTTCCGCGCGTCGTGCTGGGCGCTCTCGTCGGCGCGGGGCTCGGCGCAAGCGGTGCGGCGCTTCAGGGTGCTCTCCGCAACCCGTTGGCTGAGCCGTACTTGCTCGGTGTTTCCGGCGGCGCGGCGGTTGGTGCTGTTATCGCGTTCTCCGTGGGCGTTTCGAGCGACGCCATGATCACGCTCGCCGCGTTCGCCGGTGGGATTGCCGCGGTGTTCGTCGCGCTCGCGGTCGCCCGTGTAGGCGGGAGGAGCGCACGCGCCGACGTGAGGACTCTACTCATAGCCGGCGTGATCGTTGGAGCGTTCGCGAATGCCGCGATCATGGTGGCGCTCGCGAGGGCGGAGCCAAATACAGTTCGCGGCGCGCTCTGGTGGATGATGGGCTCCGCCGCAGATGCGACCTGGCGTCGCGTCGCGTGGCTGGCGGCGAGCATACTCGTTGCCGGAGGGGCGCTGGTCTACTGGGCGCGAGAGATCGACGTTCTCTCTCTCGGCGATGATACAGCGGCCTCGCTCGGCGTCGACGCGGAACGAGCCGGACGACGAGCCTTCCTTCTCGCGGCGCTGCTCGCTGCCGCGACAGTCTCCGCCGCGGGGCTCATCGGGTTCGTGGGGCTCGTGGTCCCACATATCGCGAGGCGAATGGGACTGCGGGCTCATCGCCCGCTTATCATGGCGGCGGGATTGATCGGTGCGACGCTTGTCGTCGCCGCGGATCTCGCGGCGCGCACGGTCGCGGCGCCGACGGAGCTGCCTCTGGGCGCGATCACAGCTCTGCTCGGTGTTCCGTTCTTCCTCGTGCAGCTCCGGCGGACGTCGTGATCGAATTCAGGGACCTCGTCGTTTCATATCCCGGCGCGCGACAGAACGCGGTCGACGGCGTCAGCTTCGTCGGCGCGCGCGGACAGCTCACCGCGCTCGCTGGACCGAACGGATCCGGCAAGAGCTCGATCGTGAAAGCACTGCTACGACGCGCTGACATCCCGCGCGGATCGGCCTCGATCGACGGTCGTGACGTGCGGTCGCTCTCTTACGCTGAGCTGGCGCGAAACGTCGCGGTCGTTCCGCAGCGGGAAGAAGCGGCGTTTCCGATCCAGGTGCGCGAGTACGTCTTTCTCGGACGTTACCCGCACCTCGGACTCTGGCGTGCACCCTCGAGAGAGGATGATCTCGCTGTAGACCAGGCGCTGTCGCAAGCCGGGGTGGAAGACCTCGCTGACCGCGACACCGATGCTCTGTCCGGCGGTGAATGGCAGCGCGTCCGCATTGCCCGCGCGCTCGCGCAGAAATCTCCCGCTCTCGTCCTCGACGAGCCGACGACGTTCCTCGATGTCGCCCACGAGATGGGGATCTTCGAGCTGATGTCTTCGCTCGCCCATTCGGGGTTGGCGGTGCTCCTCGTTAGCCACCAGCTCAATCTCGTCGCCCGCTTCGCCGATACGATCGTGCTTCTGGACCGTGGGAAAGTGGCGACGACCGGCTCGCCGACAGAGGTCATGCGAGCCGACACGCTCGAATCCATTTATGGCTGGCCCGTCGTGATCACACGAGATCCCGCCGTAGGCGCGCCGGCCCTCGTTCCGCTTCGACGTCCAGTTCGACTCTGATTCAAACACAAACGACTCCTCAAACCTGAAACCCATGGACATCAAATCACTATTCGTTTTCTCGGCCTGCGCGTTTTCGCTGGCCGCGACGACCCGTGCCGGCGCCCAGGCTAAGGACACGGCGCAGCTCGGAACGGTCGTCGTGTCTGCTACCAAAGTCCCGAGACCCGCTGCGACCCTTTCGCAGGCGGTGACAGTGCTCCTGGGCGACGACCTCCGCGCGCGCGGAGTTACGCGAGTGACGGACGCGCTGCGCGAAGTCCCGGGCGCATCGATCGTTCAAACGGGCTCATTTGGCGGCATCACCTCGCTCTTCCTCCGCGGCGGAGAGAG
>DHJM01000063.1:0-924 GCA_002404335.1 Gemmatimonadales bacterium UBA4720 | reverse complement strand
GCCGTAAGTGGCATCGTGCAGATCTTCACGCGCAGGGGCTCGGACCAGGGTCGCGCATCGCTTGGAGCGCGGGGCGGCACTTATCACTCCCTCGACTTCGATGGCGACGCGGTTGGCTCGAGTCCGCTCGGAGGGTTCTCGGTTGGTGCGGCGCATCATTCTACGGACGGCATCATCCCCTTCAACAACGAATACCGAAATGGAACACTGAGCAGCGCGCTGACTCTCGCTCAGGGCGCATCCGGGGACGCCAGAATCGCCGCGAGGTACACCACCGCCGAGTTCCACTACCCCACGGATTTTACCGGCCAACCCGTCGACACCAATTCGTATCGGGTGCAACACCGCCTGACGGTTGGCCTCGATGCTGGACGCATTCTGACGCCGAGAGTTGAAGCGCGATTGCTGGCCGGCAACAACGACGTCTGGGATCTCAGCGAGGACATTGCGGTCCCATTCGGAGGAACGACGCCACAACATTCCGCATCCAGATCTCGCGGCTATCGCAGGGACGTAGAGGGACGTCTCGTTTTCTCCCTGCCTGCCGACGCCACGGTTACTGTGGGCGGAACGTACGAGAAGGAACACGAGAACAGCTCCAACGCTTCCGGCAATGTCGGCGCGCCGGCCACCGAGACTGATTCCTTCGACGCATCGCGTCATAACATCGCCTACTACTCCGAGCTGCTCGGAAATCTCACCAACCGCTTTTCCTACACTGTTGCAGGCCGGGTCGACGACAACTCCGACTACCGCCGATTCGCCACCTACCGGCTCGGCGTGAACGCAGCCGTCCTTCCCGCGCTGAAAATTCGCGCCTCGCTCAGCACCGCGTTCAACGCGCCCGCGTTTAACCAGCTCCGCCCGACTCTCTTTACCGTAGGCAGCCCCGATCTTCGCCCCGAGAGGAGCAGGTCAGCCGAG
>DHJM01000021.1:0-3273 GCA_002404335.1 Gemmatimonadales bacterium UBA4720 | reverse complement strand
TTGTGCTACGGGACGGCCGTCCGCGTCGAGTCGCTGGAAGGCTGAGGAGAGCGCAATGTCAAAGGTTGTTGCAATCATGTCCATGTCGCTTGACGGCTACGTCGCCGACCAGTCCTTGCAATGATGTCATCTCCTCCCATAGCCGCGCCGCGAACGCGTTTGGATATGCCCTTGTTGCTCCTGTGCGGAATGGGCCTCGGTGCATGCTATGCCGTGGTGGCGCTGCTCGTCGTGGGCGGCATGCTTGTGATGCTCCCATTTACATCCCGGTATACGTATAACGCACTGCCTGTTACTCGCGCGGAGTTTATCCAGAAGTCATGGCCGCTGCTCGTCGGATTCCCAGTCGCGGCGGGCTGCGTGCTCGCGATTGTTTACGCGCTATGGCGTGAACTGCCCTGGTCACGTCGCGCCATTATCACCTATTGGGTCGTGTCACTCGTCGCGCTTAGCTTGATGGCGATCATTTCAGGCAACGCCGCCGATCTGCTGACATCGGTCGCCATGTTCGGCGGCATCATCGGGCTGCTGGCGTGGTATCTATATCGCAAGCCGAGCGTGCGTGCGTATTATTCCGCGATCGGGGCGCTCCCTCACAATCGGGCGACGCGGCCTCCTGACATCGCGCGCCGCGAAGCCTAACGAACGTCTATCCAGCCAAGCTCTCGGAGCTCGACTTCAGCGGTGACTGGGATGCGATCGCGCTCAACTCAGTTGCTTATCGGCGATTGGACAACGGGTACGAACTCAATATCACACGCGGTTGGGTAGGCACCCCTACGCTCGCGTATCCGGACGCGTTTTGGAAAGGGCTCGGCTTGCGTAGGACGAATGTCGGGCACCGTCCGCCCCCTTCCTGACAAACGTTGCAGCTGGCAAGCACTCGTCGGATGCGACTTCGTCGCAATGGTGGTAGCGTGTTTGCAGGTGAACCGGGGCGTCAGGTAGCGACAATACATGTCAACCGAAAAAGAGCGGCAGGAACGACAGTCTCGCTTAGCCAACTTCGATCGTCTGGAAAGACGAGACGCATCCTCATCGTCCTTTCCGTCCTCACGGTAATCGGTCTCTTGGCGTGGTGGCAAGGCAGAAGCCCAATCGATCCGGTTGACCGTCGCGTGATTGCTTCATTTTGTGTTGTGGATTACACAAAGGCTCGTTCCGCCGCCGAAACAGCCAACGTCGACACTCGTGCGCCTATTGTCGGTGGGCGGACAGCCGTTGCCGGCGTCAGCTGTGGGGAACTTCGACGCGCGGGACAGCTTACTCCATAGCCGAGCGGCGATACTCTTACGTAATGCGACCCCTTCGCTATTCCATCAACGTGACATTGGACGGGTGCTGCGATCATCGCGCAATTGTCCCCGACGAAGACTTGCATCGTCACGCGGCCGAGATCCTCGCCGAGGCCGATGCCCTCCTCTTTGGCAGAGTGACCTACGAAATGATGGAGGTAGCGTGGCGGGGGCCGGCGCCGGCGGGAGCGAGGCCCGATTGGATGGAACCCTTCGCCCGAACGATCGACGCGGCAAAAAAATACGTCGTGTCGAGCACCCTGCCCCGGGTCGATTGGAATGCGGAGCTCGTGCGCGGGGATCTGGGGAANNGGAAGGCCGTTCAGCAGCTCAAGTCGGAGTCGGGTAGAGGATTGCTCACGGGAGGCGTGAAGCTCCCGCTGGCGTTGGCGGAGCTGGGATTGATCGATGAGTACGAGTTCGTGGTGCAGCCGAGGCTAGCGGGACATGGGCCGACGCTGTTCGCGGGGTTATCGAAGCATCTCGACTTGAAGCTCGTCAGCCGGCAGGAGTTCGGCTCGGGGGCGGTGGCGATGCGGTACGAGCCGAGAAGGTAGGAATCATGGTATTCGCTCGGCTTCCGATGTTAGCAGCTCTCGCATTGCTCCTCGGTCCCTCCGAGCCCACCGCTCTTTCTCCCGCGACGTTGCCCGGCCACGTCGTCGATGTTGTGGCGCGCGATTTTTTTCTACAGGCCCCTGACACCATTCCCGCTGGGCTCACCACACTTCGCCTTCGTGTGCTGCAGGGCGAGCACATCGCGGTTCTCGTTCGCCTCGATTCCGGCCACACTGCGCTCGACCTGCTTCGAGCGCGGCGCCAGGGACATCCGCGGCCCGCATGGATGCATCTCATTGGCGGTCCAGGTTTCCCGGCGCTGGACGGAACGGCGAACGCGACTATGATGCTCGTCCCGGGAAGCTACGTCCTGATTTGCGACGTCGCGGGACCCGACGGTGTACGGCACTTCGAGAAGGGGATGTTCCATCCGCTGGTTGTGCGCGAGAGGACCAGCGGGTCTCACATTGCGGCGTCGCTGCCTCGGCCGGATGCAATCGTGACGATGCGTGATCACCTCTTCGCTTTCTCCGGCCCGATCCGCGCTGGCGTGCGCGTCCTGCGCGTCACCAACGAAGGGAGCGTCATGCACGAGTTTCGGATGGTGCATGTGCTGCCCCGTCACACAGGGCGCGAGTCGATCACGTGGACGCCAGCTAGTAAAACGCCCCGTCCGGACGAAGACTTCACGGCGCTCGTCGGCATCTTGCCGGGCGGCGGGCTGACAACGACCGTATCATTGAGGCAGGGCGAGTACGTGGTGTTGTGTGTGCCGCAGCTCGCACGCGGCATGATACAAATCCTGCGTGTCGCCAGCGCCAGCGACCGCGCGGCTGTCGGCCGTTAGGGGTGCATTACGGATCCCAATGAAATGAGAAGCCAGATGGCCAACGCACTCTACGTAGTCTTGATGGCAGCCGTGATCGTCGCGGTCGATTTGTTGTTCTTCAAGGATCGATTCTGGGAACGGCTGACGGTGAACCTGGGAATCGTCCTCGTATTCGCAGCTTTCTACTTCAGATTCCTGAAGCGTCCGTGAGCAAGGCGAAGGCGGCTCCCTCGGGCGCGAATTCAGGTCGCAACAGCTGACCAGGCAGAAACCGATCGCTACTGGAACGCGATCGTCGGCAACGGCGGCGAAGAGAGCATGTGCGGCTGGTGCAGGGACAAATGGGGATTGTCCTGGCAGATTACGCCGATCGTCCTGACGAAAGCGGTCGACGATCCCGATCCCGCTGTCGCCAAGCGCGTGTTCGATGCGATGATGACGATGAAAAAGATCGACGTCGCCACGATCGAGAAGGCGCGCCGGGGTTGAGACCGTTAACGGCTGTCGACCCCGTTATGACTTGGGTGCCGCCGGCTTCGCCGCGTAGATGAACTCGTAGTAGTCGCGCATCGTCAGCTCCGACGCCGCGTC
>DHJM01000090.1:0-2749 GCA_002404335.1 Gemmatimonadales bacterium UBA4720 | reverse complement strand
TGAGTCTGTTCCTTTTATTGGCGGTCGGTGTCGCGCGAATCGGTCTCACCGAGACCGATTCGCGACACCGTACAACGATTGCGCGTATCATCGACTTCCTCGATACGGACGATATCACCGGCGCGGATTCGAACCCCAGCGGCGCGCTCGTCAGTCAGTTGGGTACCGAGCACCTGTACTACTTCGCCGCCCAGCTCAAGCGAAATCAATCCATTGCCATTGGCATCGAATCCCGTCACTGCCCGCCCTTCCGACATGAGCGCTGATTCGAGTGTCTGCGCGGGCTGTGATTCGAATCGGAAGAGTGAGTTGAAGAGCGGCCGGACTACGAACGCCTCGAAGCTGATTCCACCGAGAACCGCAATCGGCAGCGCGAGAACAGGGCCGACGAGCCGCTCCACGATCAATCCCGTGGCGCCGAACCCGACGAGGAAATTGAACAATACACGCGGCGAGAGCCACGACCAGATACTCGACTTCCAGCCAGCGGGATGAAGCTGCTCGCCGTGTGCGACACCATGTGACGGGGCGATCGAGTGAGTGTGCGACGGGGCAATCGAGTGGGCGTGCGACCCGCCGATGCCGTGCATCTCGTGGCCGCTCGTGTCGTGGCTGTGATGTGCGCCACCGTGGCTGCTCGCAAAACCGAGGAACGCCATGGCAGCCATACCAGCGGCTCCGAGAACCACACAGAAGGTGTATAGGTCCATCTATTGAATGTAGGGAAATCGTCCGCGGAAAAACCGCGGAAGAACCTCTCCTGATAACCGGCACAAGCAAAACATCCCCGCAACGGATCAGCTCCGTCACGGGGATGTTGTCAGTGTTGCATTGCCTTCGCAATCCGCCGGCGAGTTGGGGCTATGGATCAGCCCTCAAGCCGACAGCGAGCGCTGGCACGGTTCCGCTAAATCTCCTCGGGAACCGCGACGATCTCCGGCAGAATGAACTCCGGCTCCGTATCGTTCGCCAGGATCTCGGCGATCGTCGGCTCCGGCGGAAGCTCCGGCGCTGGTGGCACCGGTGCCCCCTCGATCTCCACTTCCTGATACCGGTACATGCCTGTGCCGGCCGGGATGAGGTGACCGATGATGATGTTCTCCTTGAGTCCGAGCAGCTCGTCCCGCGCGCCGCGAATCGCGGCGTCGGTCAGAACACGCGTCGTCTCCTGGAAGCTCGCCGCCGAGATGAACGACTGGGTCGTGAGACTGGCCTTGGTTATACCAAGCAAAAGAGGCTCAGAGACTGCGGGCAGTTCTTTATGCTTCTTGGCCTTGTCGTTCGCTTCCCTGAAGGTCTGCTTGTCGACGTGCTCGCCCTCGAGGAACTCCGTGTCTCCACTCTCGAGCACGCGCACCTTCTGGAGCATCTGTCTGACGATCACGCCAATGTGCTTGTCGTTGATCTTCACGCCCTGCAGGCGGTAAACCTCCTGCACTTCGTTGAGCAGATATTCCTGGACCGCTCGCGGTCCCTTGATGCGCAGAATGTCGTGCGGATTCACCGGACCTTCGGAGAGGCGGTCACCCGCTCTCACCCAGTCACCGGCATGCACGCGAAGGTGCTTGCCGGCCGCGATCTCGTACAGCTGACCCGGCTCCTCGGTATCCACCGGCGTATCCTTCGGCACGACTCTGATTTCGCGCTTGCCGCGCTTGATGTCGCCGAATCTCACTTCACCGTCAATTTCCGAGATGGTAGCCGGATCCTTCGGACGACGCGCTTCGAACAGCTCCGCCACGCGCGGCAGACCGCCCGTGATGTCGCGTGTCTTGTACGCCTCGCGTGAGATCTTCGCGATGATCGTACCGGCACTGATCTTCTTGCCGTCCTCGACCGTCAGCTGCGCGCCCACTGGAATCACGAAGTCTCTCAGGCGCTTCTCTTTTCCACCCTTCGTTTCAACGATCTCAATATGCGGGTGTAACTTCTTCTCCTTGTCTTCGATGACGACGGTCTGGCGGAGACCGGTGAGCTCGTCGAGCTCCTCGGACACCGACTCGCTCGGAATCAGGTCGACGAAGCGAAGAGTGCCTTCCACGTCCGAGATGATCGGGTTCGTGTAAGGATCCCAGCTGAAGATGATCTGATCCTTCTTCACATCCTCGCCGTCCTTCACCATCAGCGTCGCGCCGAGTGGAACCTGGAGGCGCGCGCCAACACTGGCATTGCGCTCTCCGGAGCTCTTGATCGTGAGCTCACCCTCGTACGAGGTGACGATCTTGTTTCCCTCGGCGTTGGTGACGACCACGAGCCTGTCCCCGAACTCGATTTTTCCAGCAACCTTTGACTTGCGAGCGGTCTGCTCGGCAATACGAGCCGCGGTTCCACCAATGTGGAAGGTGCGGAGCGTAAGCTGAGTTCCCGGCTCGCCGATCGACTGCGCGGCAATGATTCCAACCGCTTCGCCCTTGTCGACCATACCCATGGTCGCGAGGTTGCGGCCGTAACACATCTGGCAGAGACCACGCTTCGCCTCACACGTAAGCACGGAGCGTATTTTCACGGTTTCGAGGCCTGACTCTTCGATGCCCTTGGCCATGTCTTCGTCGATGAGCTGACCTGCCTCGACCAGCAACGCGCGCTGGCCCGACTCGTCTATTTCGTGAACATCATAGATGTCCTCGGCCGCCACAGTGCCGACGATACGCTCGGACAGCGGTTCGATGATGTCCTCGCCTTCCTTCAGCGCTCCGACTTCGAGGCCGAGGATGGTTCCGCAATCCTCTTCGGTGATCGTCACATCCTG
>DHJM01000070.1:2224-2981 GCA_002404335.1 Gemmatimonadales bacterium UBA4720 | reverse complement strand
TGCGCGGCGGCTCGTGCGGCAACTGCGACACCGCCATCCCGACTGCAGCGCCGGAACATGATGGCGGGCACCGGAGAAATTGAAGTGTGTGAAGCCTGCGGCGTGCTGTTGTACGCGGAAGTGGGATGACGACGGTCGCGTCCGACCGGCCCGCTCGACTTGCGCGCTGGATTCTTCCCAAAGCCCCGGACGAAGAAGCGGTCAGGGCGCTCATGACGGCGCTGTCGCTGCCGGAAATCGTCTGCCGATTGCTGCTCATCCGAGGCCACGTGACGGCCGAGGAGGCGAAGCTCTTCCTGCGCCCGAAGCTCGATCGGCTTCACGATCCCCTCGGCTTCCTCTCGATGGACAAAGCCGTCGAGCGCCTGGCGCGCGCGGTGCGCGAGCAGGAGCTGGTCTTCATCCACGGCGACTATGACGTGGATGGCATCTGCTCCACGACGATCCTCACGCGCGTGATCCGCGGATTGGGCGGGAAGGCGATGCCCTTCATACCCCGTCGCATCGAGGACGGATACGACCTGAGCGATGCCGGAGTCGATGCCGCGATCACGGCTGAAGCGAAGGTCGTCGTCACGTGCGACTGCGGCACTGGAGCGGTTGCGCCCGTCGCGCGCCTCTGTCGATCGGGAATCGACGTCATCGTCACCGACCACCACCTTCCAAGTGGTGAGCTGCCGGACTGCCTCGCGGTTCTCAATCCCAAGCGGCCCGGCGACGCTTATCCGGACAAGGACCTCGCCGCCGTCGGCGTAAC
>DHJM01000070.1:0-2147 GCA_002404335.1 Gemmatimonadales bacterium UBA4720 | reverse complement strand
TGGGCGATGCTGGATCTTGTCGCGCTGGCGACGATTGCGGACGTCGCGCCGCTCCGCGGTGAGAATCGCGTTTTCGTCCGCTACGGTCTCAAGATGCTGGCCGACACGCGCAACATTGGAATGCGCGCGCTGCTGAGGGCCGCCGGCCTCGATGGAAAGCAGCTCACGGCCGGCAGAATCGGTTTCATACTCGCGCCCAGGCTCAATGCGGCGGGCAGGCTCGGACACGCGATTCGTGGAGTGGAGCTGCTGCTCACGGAGAATGAGCACGAGGCCAACACGATCGCCCGCGAGCTCGAGGAGCTCAATCAACGACGTCAGGACATCGATCGCGCGACGCTGGAGCAGGCCCGCGAGAAAGTGCTGGCAATGGACCTGGACGAAATGTTCTCCATCGTTCTGGCCGACGACAGCTGGCATCCGGGAGTGATCGGCATCGTCGCTTCGCGCCTGGTGGAAGAATTCGGAAGACCGACGGTGCTCATCGCGCTCTCGGGCGACCAGGGCAAAGGATCCGGCCGGTCGATTCCGAAGTTCGATCTTCACGGCGCGCTCGGCCAGGCGAGGGAGTACCTGCTGCGATTCGGCGGACATCGGGTCGCCGCCGGCGTGACAATCGCGCGCGACAAGGTGCCGGAGTTCGCGGCAAAGTTCAACGAGATAGCTCGGTCGGTGCTGACGCCAGCCGATCTCGTCCCCGAGATACGCGTGGATCTCGAGGTGAGCATCGATGGGATCGACGGCCGGCTCGAGTCCTTGTTTCGTCACTTCGAGCCGTTCGGAATCGGGAATCCGACTCCCGTTCTACTCGCGCGCAACGTCATTATCGCCCGGCCACCGCGCACGGTTGGCAAGGACGGGCTCAAGCTGGTGCTCGACACTGGAACCGGATCGCTCGACGCGATTGGATGGGGCCTGGCCGGCCGCGCGGCTGAATTCCAGCCGGGCACGAAGGTCGACGTCGCGTTCAGGCTCGAGCGCGACGATTATCGCGGAGAGAGCTTCCTCCAGGCGAGAGTCGCGGACATTCGACCGAGCGACGCGTGAGCGATCTCACGTGCGGATAGTCGCCGGACGGTGGCGCGGTCGGAAAATCACCGCGCCCCCCGGCTCCGACGTGAGGCCTACGCTCGACAGCGTTCGCGAAGCCTGGATGAGCATCCTCCAGCGCGACCTCCCGCATGCGCGCGTGCTCGATCTCTACGCCGGCACTGGCGCTCTCGGCCTTGAAGCCCTGTCCCGCGGAGCAGTCAGCGCCGACTTCGTGGAGAAGGATCCCGGTAGCTTTCGCACCCTCCAGGAGAACATCGAGACGCTCGGCGCTGGTCAACTCGCGACAGTCCATCGAAAGCCGGCGCTGGCGTTCGCGGAAGCCCTCGACGCGTTGGCTTACGATGTAACGTTCGCCGATCCACCTTATGCGAGCGGCGAGGCAGTCCGACTGACGGAGCGCTGGATGAAATCGCCTTTCAGCCGAGTGCTGAGCGTCGAGCACGCGGCGAACGCCGAGATGCCCGAGGGGGGAGACACGCGCAAGTATGGCTCGACGGCAATCACTTTCTACCGCAGCGAGGAATGACGTGGTAACGACGGCGATCTATGCTGGAAGCTTCGACCCCATCACGCGTGGGCACGAGGACCTGATCCGGAGGAGCTGCGAGTTCGTCGACCATCTCGTCGTCGCGGTCGCCGTGAACTCCTCGAAGCGAGCCCTCTTTTCAGTGGAAGAGCGCGTCAAGCTGATACGTGCCGCCACCGCCGACAACAAACGCGTGGAGGTGACGCAGTTCGAAGGCCTCCTCGTCAATTTCGCGAAGAAGTTGAACGCCAAGTTCAACATCCGCGGACTTCGCGCCGTCAGCGACTTCGAGTACGAGTTCCAGATGGCGCTCATGAACCGCCACATGTCGGAGGACTTCGAGACGGTGTTCATGGTTCCGTCCGTCGAGACGACCTACATCAGCTCGAGCGTCGTGCGTGAAGTCGCTCAGCACGGCGGGAATCTTGATGGCCTGGTTCATCCCGCCATCGCAAAGGCGCTGGCGAAGAAGTTCAAGGACGGGCCGATCCGCCCCAAGGATTGACCGCAACTCATGTTGGTTGAATGAATCCAAGGTTGGCTGCGCATGAACTCCGTTGAATGAATC
>DHJM01000039.1:29135-33737 GCA_002404335.1 Gemmatimonadales bacterium UBA4720 | reverse complement strand
ATCGAGCCCCGCGTCCCTGAACGATCCCGCGAGCTCGGGCAACCGCACTCCATTGGTCGAGAGCGAGATGTCCTCGATTCCGGGAATCGACCGCAGCATCCCTACCAGAAGCTCGAGCTGTGGACGCAATGTCGGCTCACCACCCGTGATCCGGAGTCGCCGCAATCCCAGCGGAGCCAGCTCGCGGACAACCTGAGTAATCTCTTCGTAGGAGAGGATATCGGACTTGGGAAGCCATTCGAGTCCGGCGGCGGGCATGCAGTACCGGCAGCGGAAATTGCACCTGTCAGTGACGGAGATGCGGAGATACTCGATGCTACGGCCGAAGCCGTCGCGCAGCGTGACGCTCACGTGGTCGCGACCCCTCGCGCTGTGGGATCGACCCACTCGCGGGTGCCATCGGCATAGTGCTCCCGCTTCCAGATCGGCACTCTCTTCTTGATTTCCTCGATCACGAAGCGCGTGCAGTCGAGCGCGGGGGCACGATGAGCGTGGGCCGCAACGATCGCGACGCTCACATCACCGAGGGCGAGGGTGCCGACGCGATGCTCCACCACGATTCCCATGACTCCAAATCGGTCTTGAGCCTCCGCGAGAATGCTCTCGAGCTCGGACTCTGCCATCGAAGTGTAGGCGGAGTAATCGATTGCGGTCACGCTGCGGCCATCGTTTGTGTCGCGAACGGTCCCCGCGAACATTGAGATTGCGCCGAATTCTGTGGATTGGACCTCGGCCATCAGAGCGGCCGGGTCGATCGCCCGTGTGACTATCGCTGAGCGTCTCATCCGCCCGCCACCGGCGGAATCAGCGCAACCTCGTCCCGGGGATCGACCACCTGGTCGAAGGACGCAAATTTTCTGTTGACGGCTACGCGAGGAGATTCGGGAAGGACATAGGCGCCGGGTAGGGACCGAATGCTGTGGACAAGATCTCCGACGGTGCTGCCCGGGTCGAGAGGGATTTCGAGAGTGGGCCCGCCGAAGCTCTCGGCGTATGAAGCAAATAGCTGCACCGTCACTGTGGACACGTGCGCACTCCCCTCGCCTGCTGTGAAGCTAAGTCCTTATGCTTCCGACATCTGCGACATGTCCACGCCAGCGACAAGGGCTCGCAGCTCTTTAGACGGCTTGAAGACGGGGACAGGCCGGGCGGAAACCTCAACTGGAGAGCCGGTGCGTGGATTGCGCGCCATCCGGGTTTTCCGATTACGAATCTTGAACGTGCCGAATCCTCTGACCTCGATGTTTTCCTGGGTCTGGAGGGATTCCTTGATTGCTTCGAGGAAAGCGTCCACGACGCGAGCGCAATCTTTCTTTGAGATCATCGGCCCAGCGGTGCGTGAAATCTGGGTCGTGACACGCTCGACGAGGTCGGCTTTAGTCATTGAAAAACTCCGTATGGACGCGCGCGAGAGCGCGTAAGTGCTTTGAAACTATGGCTTTACTAATATGGTGTCAAGGCGATTTTGACGCTACCTGATGGCCCCTTTAAGGGCGCTGAGGAACTCCTGGAACAGTGGCCGGGCGTCGTGGGGGCCCGGCGCGGCCTCCGGATGATACTGGACTCCGAAAACCGGGAGGGTTCGGTGCCGAAGGCCTTCGATGGTCCGATCGTTCAGATTGACGTGGGTGACTTCCAAATCCGCCGCACCCTTTACCGACTGCTCGTCTCCTTCGACGGCAAAGCCGTGGTTTTGCGACGTGATCAGGACTCGGCCCGTCTCGACTTCCTTTACCGGGTGATTTCCGCCGCGGTGTCCGTAAGGCATCTTCGACGTCGAGCCACCGAAGGTAAGTCCTAACAGCTGATGCCCCAGGCAAATGCCGAAAATTGGCACTCCTTTGGCGGCCAGTGTCCGGATGATCTCGGGAGCGTACGACACGGCGTCCGGGTCGCCGGGCCCATTCGACAGAAAGATTCCATCTGGGTCCTCTGCTAGCGTCGCATCCGCGGATGTGTCGGCCGGAACTACGGTTACGCGGCAATCGTTTTCATCGAACAGTCGCAGGATGTTCCGCTTGATGCCGTAGTCGTAGGCGACGATGTGGTGACGCGCCCGCGGATCGCCCCAGCTGTAGCGCTCCCGTGTCGACACGCGGGACGCGAGATCCAACCCCACCATCGACGGGCACGCGTCGAGCGCCAACCTGCTCGCTTCGTCGGGCTCATTGCCGGCCCCAATAACGCCGCGCATTACGCCGACGGACCTCAAGTGTCGAGTGAGGCGGCGAGTGTCAACATCCTGAATGATCGGGACTTGAGATGCGGCAAGCCAAGCTCCGAGTCCATTAGTGGCGCGCCAGTTCGAGTAGGTCTCGGAGAGCTCGCGAACGACTACTCCGGCGACCTGTGGCGCGTCTGATTCCGGGTCCTCGGCGTTAACGCCATAGTTCCCAATCTGGGGCGCCGTCATCACGACGATCTGTCCGCGATATGACGGATCGGTGAAGACCTCCTGGTAGCCGGTCATGTTGGTCGTGAAAACGACCTCGGCCACCGCTGGTAGCGGGGCGCTGTCCGACCCGGCCAGCCGGCCACGAAAAAGGGTTCCGTCCTCAAGGAGGAGGAACCCCGGCTCAGTAATGCGAGACTCGGCTGCCAACGTTACCGCTTCGGAGTCGTAGCTGGAGGTTTTGCCGTCTTCGTTCCCGCGGGAGCGGTGGTCGCCGGAGCTGGCTCGAGCGGAACCGCAGGAGCTGATGTCGGCGGAGGCGCCACGTTCTGGGGCTGAGCGCCCAGGCCTTTCTCGAGGACCGACCGCGGCGCCGACGTGTGCGTCGACAAGATTTGCAGGACGAAGCAGAGACCGAGGAAGATGCCGCCGCCCCACCAGCTGATCTGGGTGAGGATGTTCCCGGCCTGGCGGATTCCGATGAGTGCGTCGGGTGAGGAGCTCGCGCCACCAAAGCTCGCGGCCAGACCGCTGCCCTTTCCGCTCTGAAGCAGAATGGCCAGCATCACCACGATGCAGTCGATAACGAGCAGAACGAGAAGAAACGTGTAAAGCATTGATAGAATTAGGGTTCAGTCCAGCCTTTCAATATCGGCGGCGATGGGAATTCAGTCAAGTCTGCGCCATCTAAATCCCGGCGATCGAGAGCCACGAGGACGCGTCGACACTCGCACCTCCGACAAGGAGGCCGTCGACTTCTGGCGAGCCGAGAAGGCTGGCCGCGTTCGTCGAGTTGACGCTCCCTCCGTAGAGTATCGGAATCTGGTCGCCTCGGGTTCCGATCATCTGGCTGAGCTCCGAGCGAAGTACAGTGTGAATAGCGGACGCGTCGCCGGCTGAAGCGGTGAGGCCAGTGCCGATTGCCCACACCGGCTCATAGGCGAGCATGAAATCCACGGAGATGAGATTAGGCGTCTGCGACAATCCTTCGCGCAGCTGGCGGGTTACGAGGCTTTCTGTTTCTCCCGCTTCTCGCTGCTGGATTGTCTCGCCCACGCAAAGCATGAAAGCGAGTTTGGCGCGCGACGCGGCGAGACACTTCTTCGCGCACTGAGCGTCCGTTTCGCCGAAGACATGTCTTCGCTCCGAGTGTCCCACGAGCACGACGCGCGCACCGGCATCGGCTGCCATCGGCGCCGAAACCTCGCCGGTGAAGGCTCCCTTCTCCGCCCAGTGAATGTTTTGAATCCCGGCGATAACATCGCTTCGGCCGGACGTGGCTGCCGCAACGGTGGGGAGGGAGACCGCCGGAGGAAAGATGATCACCGTGCGATCGGTTCGCGGCTTGTAACCAGCGAGAAACGCGTCCATGAACGCCTTTGCCGCAGTCGGGCCGTTATTCATCTTCCAGTTGGCGGCGAGAACTGGACGCCTCACTAGTCGGCCTCGTCGAGAATTTCCACTCCGGGGAGTTTCTTCCCCTCGAGGAATTCGAGCGACGCGCCGCCGCCGGTGGAGACGTGGCTCATCTTGTTCTCGAGTCCTGCTTCAGCGACCGCGGCCGCGGAGTCGCCGCCGCCGACGATCGTGGTCGCACCCTTCCCCGTTGCGTTCGCCATCGCTTCCGCTACCGCGCGGGTGCCGGCGTCGAACGGCGGCGTCTCGAAGACGCCCATCGGCCCATTCCAGATGATCGTCTTGGCCGACGCGATCGCGCGCGAGTACGATGCGGCCGATTGCGGGCCGATGTCGAACATCGCCTGATCCTTTGGAATGGCGTCGCGCGGGACGGCCTTCGCTTCCTTTGCTCTCTCGAGCGACGGGGCGACAGTCGCATCGTGTGGGAGAGTGAGGCGCATGCCGCCGCGCGCGAGCAGATCCTTCGCCATGGCGACGCGGTCTTCCTCGACCAGCGACTTGCCCGTCTCGAGACCCATGGCGCGATAAAACGTACATGCCATCGCGCCGCCGATCAGCAGTCCATCGACTTTCGGAAGCAGCTGCTCGATGACGTCGATCTTTCCCGAGATCTTGGCTCCGCCGAGTATCGCGATGAACGGGCGCTTCGGATTTGCAAGCGCGCCACCGAGGTACTCGAGCTCCTTCTCCATCAGCAGACCCGCGACTGCCGGCCGCAGATGCTCGGCCACTCCGACGGTCGATGCGTGAGCGCGGTGCGCGGCGCCGAATGCGTCGTTCACGAAGAAGTC
>DHJM01000039.1:28664-28975 GCA_002404335.1 Gemmatimonadales bacterium UBA4720 | reverse complement strand
GCCTGGAGCGCTTCGTCCGAATCGGTCGACTCGACAAAGTTCACTTTATGGCCGCACAGCTTCTCGAGGCGCAGCGCCACAGGTTGCAGGGAGTACTTGGAATCGGGTTTTCCCTTCGGCCGTCCCAGGTGCGAGAGAATTACGGGACGCGCGCCGCGCTCGAGCAACAGCTCTATCGTCGGCAGCGACGCGCGAATGCGTGTGTCGTCCGTGATGTTGCCATCGTCGTCGAGCGGGACGTTGAAGTCGACGCGGACGAGCGCCCGCTTGCCCCGAACCTGCGCGTCGGTGAGATCGCGGACGGATTTCTT
>DHJM01000039.1:28243-28532 GCA_002404335.1 Gemmatimonadales bacterium UBA4720 | reverse complement strand
CCCACTCGTTGTCGTACCAGCCCTGCACGGTGACGAGGGTGCCGTCGATGACGTTGGTGGTCTTCGAATCGAGAATGCACGACGCCGGATCGCCGATGAAGTCGCTCGAGACGAGCTCCTCCTCGGTGTAGCGAAGGATCCCCTGAAGCGGACCCTCGGCCGCGGCTTTCTTGAAGGCGGCGTTCACAGATTCCTTGGTGGCGCCCGCCTTCTCGATCTCCACCGTGAGAATCGTGTACGAGACGTCGGGGGTCGGAACGCGAACGGAGCAACCGTCGATTTTCCCCTT
>DHJM01000039.1:10841-28169 GCA_002404335.1 Gemmatimonadales bacterium UBA4720 | reverse complement strand
TCGTTGGTGTAGCTGTGGATCGTCACCATCGACGCGTGACGGAACCCAAAGTTGTCGCGAATGACCTTGACCATCGGCACCAGACAGTTCGTGGTGCACGAGGCATTGGACACGATGGTGTGTTTGGCCGAATCGTACTTGTCGCTGTTCACACCCATGACGATGGTGATGTCCTCGCCCTTGGCGGGCGCGGAGATCAACACTTTCTTGGCGCCCTGTGCGATGTGCTTGCGTGCACCGTCGGCGTCGGTGAAACGCCCTGTGGACTCGAGGACGATGTCCACGCCGAGCTCCTTCCACGGGAGCATGGAAGGATCCTTCTGGGAAAGGATTTTGATCTCGTCGCCGTCAATCACGATCGAATCCTTCCCTGCCTCGACGTCACCCTGATAAGTGCCGTGCACGGAGTCGTACTTGAAGAGGTGCGCCAGCGTTTTCGTGTCGGTGAGGTCGTTCACCGCGACGAAATCGAGATCGGCGACGCCCTGGTTCTTCGCAGCGCGCACGACCTGACGGCCGATGCGTCCAAATCCGTTGATGCCAATCCTTGTTGCCATTCCTCTGACTCCGTTCGGTTATAGCCGGTCACCGCTGGCGTGAGCACGGCCGAAAGTCACGTAACTGATTATCCGCGCACCCGATTCGTACAGCACCTTCGCGCACGTATTGAGCGTCGCGGCGGTCGTCACGACATCGTCGACGATCACGACGTGCGCGCCGCGCAATTCATCGAGCTGTTGCTCACCGGTGCGAAACGAGCCCGCAACGTTGTCCAGTCTTTCTTCAGGTGTCAACCTTGTCTGCGATCTGGTCTCGCGCGACCGGGCGACGACATCTTCCCATACAGGAATGCGCCACCGCCGTCCAAGCCCGCGAGCGATTAGCGCACTCTGATTATAGCCACGCTGGCGCTTTCTCGCTGATGCGAGCGGAATCGGCACGAGCGCCGCTCTCTCGTCGACCACGTCCGGCGGCCAGGAGAGCCGACTCATCCGCTCCGCGATTTCATCCGCGACCGCCGCCCAGCCTTCGTACTTTAACGCGTGAACGATGCTCGACGCCGGTTCCACCGGCATCCAGCACACCGACCTCACGGCGCGGACGAACGGCGGGAGAAGATCACACCAGCGGCAGCTCCCGGTCGAAATCGGGTGGCCGCACCGCTCGCATCGCGGCGACGGCAGATGGGGCAGTCGCGACCAGCACAAGCTGCAGACAATTCCTGCCTCGAGCCGCGACAGCAACCGCTCGCAGGAGACGCAGGCGCGCGGGAGGAGGAGATCGATAACTCCATTGAGATGCGCTCTTAGACTAGACCTTCCCCCTGCGCCGGCTAGAGCAGCGCCTGTCGCATTACCTCGCGATCCGGCTCGATCCCGAACCAGCGCTGGAACGAGAGCGCTCCCTGCTCGAGGAGCATCGGGAGGCCGTCCGCCGCGGGAATGCCCTTTTTTCGTGCCGCCTTCACCCATGGGGTGCCTCCTCCGGGGCGGTAGACGAGGTCCATCACCGCGGCCGTGTTCGGAATGATTTTCACATCCAGAGGTTGCTCGGCCTCCCGTTGTCCAACGGGCGTCGCATTTACGACCAATGTCGCGTTTGCGACCGCCAGCTCGGCACTCTTTTCGACTCGCGCGACATCGCGAAACCGTCGGGCAAGTTTGGACGCGCGCTCGGGATTGCGCGCGACGATTACTACTCGAGCGTCGAGCCACTGCTCCGCGGCCGCGATGACGGCGGCGGCGGCGCCACCGCTGCCAAGCACGACGATTCGCGCTCCCGCAGTGTCGCCGCCCAGGAGCGCCCGCGCGGCCGCGTCGAAACCGCCGACGTCGGTATTGTCGCCGTACAACCGGTCCGACTCGAACCAAAAGGTGTTCACAGCTCCCACCCGCTCAGCGATCTCGGTGAGCTCGTCGCAACTGGCGTGGACTTTGACTTTGTGTGGAATGGTGACGTTTCCGCCAACACCGAGGTCCTTCAGCTTCTTGAGGAGCGCGAGAAGGTCCCGGGGCAGGACATCAACCGCCTCATAGAGGAGCGACATCCCGGCCGCGCGAAGGGCGGCATTCTGAAAGATCGGCGAGAGAGAATGGGCAACTGGATGCCCCAGCAAAACGAGCCGTCCCGGATTCTGGGTCACGAGAGTCTCAACTCAGCTGGCGAGGCGGTCGAACAGTTTTTCAAGCTCCCGCTCCAGGACGTCGGCGGTGTGCCGGTAGGCTTCGAGGTCGCCGCCGTAAGGATCCGTTACTCCCTGGTTCGCGGTGCCTGAGGCGTACTCATCTATCACGTGAACCTTTCCCCGCCCTCCCAGCTGCTTCACCTGCTCCACGTGGCCGGGCGTCATGACGAAAATGAGATCGGCTTCCGAGACGATCGCGGGCGTGAGTTTTCTGGCGCGATGAGGGGCGAGGTCGATCTCGCGCTCCATTCCAACGAGGAGCGCCTCGTCGGTGGCGGGGACGTTGTCCCACGCATTCGTCCCCGCGCTCGAGACGTTGAGATCCTCGATGCCCCGGCGCTTCGCGATCTTGCGCGCGAGCGCTTCGGCCATGGGGCTTCGGCAGGTGTTGCCGCTGCAAACGAAGAGGAGATTCATTCTCTACGCGTCGCCGACCAGGTCGGGTACGCTCTCCCTCAATTTCGCGGCCGGGATCGCGCCCGGCCGAATGACTCGCGGGAGTCTGCCGGTGCAGTCGACAACGGTCGATGGCTCGGACTCCTTTAGGCGTCCGCCATCGAGAACGCGCAAAGTCCCGCGCGCGATCGCGTCGCTCCATTGTGAGACGATCTGGTCGGCGGCGGTGGCCGGCGGTACCCCGGGACGGTTCGCGCTGGTGGATGTTATCGGATGGCCGTGCGCGAGAATGAGCCGTGCCAGCGATCGGTGCGGCGTCCATCTCACGGCGACACCACCTTCCGGCCCGCGCACTCGGTCGGGCACTCTGTTTTCGCCGCCGGGAAGCACGAGCGTGAGAGGACCTGGCCAGAATCGCGCGGCAAAGGTCGACGCGTACCCCGTGAGGTGAAGCCCGAGGCGCGTGATCATCTCGCTGGCGGCCACGAGCAGCAGAAACGGCTTGCCGGGCGGGCGGCCTTTGAGGTTCACGAGCTGCTGCACGGACCGCTCATCCAGCGCGCCTCCAAATCCATAGACGGTTTCGGTGGGGTACGCGAGTACCTTCCCGGCGGCGAGATGGGCGAGGGTTCCATTGATGGCAGCCTCGACTTCTCCCGGCGACCAGAACGGCACGACCATCGGCTGGGGCTTCATTCGCGGAAGATACTTAGCGCCTCCGCCAGCGCGAAATCATTTTCTTCGGTGATTTTGACCGCACGCTCACTTCCGCGCACCACCACGACCGGCAGCCCGATCTGCTCGCACAGCGCGGAGTCGTCGGTCGCCACGCGATCCGCCTCCCGGGCCTCGCGGTGCGCGCGCTCGAGGATCTTGCGGGGGAAGGCCTGCGGGGTCTGCGCTCTCCACAGCCCGAAGCGATCGACCGTCACGACGACTTTACCACTCGAATCGACGCGCTTGAGCGTGTCGGAGACCGGAAGAGCGGCGATGGCGCCATTTCCCTTCCGGGCCTCTTCGATCACCCGCGCGATCGTCTCGGTCGAAACGAGGGGACGCGCGGCGTCGTGAATGACAACGATCTCGCACTCGACTGGCAGGTCCTCCAGGCCGTTGGCCACCGACTCGCTCCGGTGTCGTCCGCCAACCGAGAGTAGGAGCCGCTCAGCATCGCTCTGGAATATCCAGGGCGGTGGATCTCCGACGTATTCGCGCGGCAGCACGCAGACCACCATTGCCACGTCGGCGCGCGCCTGAAATGTCTGAATGCTGTGTAGCAACATGGGCTTGCCCGCGACCCACCGGAACTGCTTCAGCTCCGCCGATCCGGTGCGTGACCCGCTGCCGGCGGCGACTATGATGACACCGACGTCGCGGCTCATTTACGCGTGGAAGAGCTGTCGGAACAGATCGTTGACCGTTCGCACGCCGATGATGTCGAGGCCGCGCGGCCCGCGCTTTGGAATTCCCCGCTCCGCCATGTACGCGGTCGTCATCCCCATCTTCGCCGCCTCTCCCAGCCGCCGCTCCGCTTGCGATACCGGCCTGATCTCGCCTCCGAGCCCGACTTCTCCGAGAAAGATCGCGGAGTTTGCCACCGGGCGATCGTACACGCTCGATGCGAGCGCGCTCGCCACCGCGAGATCGCCGGCCGGCTCCTGCATCCGCACTCCTCCCACCACATTGAGGAAGACATCCAGCTGGGAGAAAGATAGGCCCGCCCGCTTATCGAGCACAGCCAGCAGCAGTGCCAGGCGACGTCCGTCGAAACCGGTACTGACGCGCTGCGGAGTTCCGAATCCCGCTTTGGCCGCGAGCCCCTGAATTTCGATGAGCACGGGACGGGAGCCTTCGAGCAACGCGGTCACCGCGCTGCCTGATGAATTGTTGAGACGGTCGCCGAGGAAGAGCTCGGATGGGTTCTCGACGGCGATGAGTCCTTCCTCGGTCATCCTGAAGACGCCGATCTCGTCCACGCTCCCGAATCTATTCTTCGTCGCGCGAAGGATGCGGTGCTCCAGCATTCCCTCGCCCTCGAAGTAGAGGACCGTGTCGACTATGTGCTCGAGCGTCTTGGGGCCGGCGATGCCGCCGCCCTTGGTGACGTGCCCAACGGCGAACACCGTCGTCTCCGTCTCCTTGGCGAAACGCATCAGGCGTGCTGCGCATTCCCGCACCTGCCCCACGTTTCCTGGCGCGCCCTCGAGATCGCTGGTGAAAACGGTCTGAATCGAATCGACTACGATCGCATCGAGCCGCTGGGCGCCAGCGGTGGCGATGATCGTCTCGAGCAGCGTCTCGTTCAGGAGTTGGACGTCTTCGGCGGATCCGTGCAGACGCTCGGCGCGCAGCTTCACCTGGAGCGCGGATTCCTCGCCCGACACGTACAGGGTGGAGTGACCCAGCTCCTGCAGCCGACCTGCGACCTGGAGCAGCAACGTCGACTTCCCGATGCCTGGCTCTCCACCGACCAACACCATCGACCCGGGCACGATTCCGCCGCCGAGCACGAAATCGAATTCCTTGATTCCCGTCTTGAGGCGGCGTCCCGCCGAGCTCTTGATGTCGCGAAGTCGGGGGGTGGGCGCCACACTGCCGCCTTCGCCCATCGACTTCTGGCCGCCGGCGCGACGGCTCGACGCGGTGGCGGCCGAAGTCTTCGTCGCCATCTCTTCGACCAGAGAATTCCACTCGCCGCAGATGTCACAGCGCCCGGCCCACTTGGGGTGGTCGGCTCCGCAGTTGGTGCAGCGATATACGGTTTTGGCTTTCGGGCTCACTGCGGCGTCAGGCGGGGCGACAGATTCTCGAAGCGGGTGTAGGTCTTGTTGAAGTAGAGATTCACGAAGCCGGTGGGACCGTTCCGCTGTTTGCCGATGATGATCTCGGAGCGCCCCTCGAGTGAATTGCCGTCCTTGTCGGTCGGGCCGTCGTACATCTCCTGACGAAAGATGAACATGACAAGATCCGCATCTTGCTCAATGGCACCTGACTCGCGGAGGTCGGAGAGCTGCGGGCGCTTGTTCTCAGCGGTACGCTGTTCCGGAGCGCGCGACAGCTGCGACAGCGCGACGACCGGAATTCTCAGCTCGCGGGCAAGCGCCTTCAGTGAGCGCGAGATGTAGCTGATTTCCTGCTGCCGGCTTTCGGTGTTGGTCGGGCCCTGCATCAGCTGGAGGTAGTCGACCACCACCATTCCGATGTTGTGCTCCATCTTCAGACGACGAGCCTTGGAGCGCATCTCGAGCAGCGTCATGGCCGGCGTGTCGTCGATCCAGATCGGGGCGTGGCTCAGAATTCCGGCGGCGCGACCGAGTCGCACGAACTCCTCGTCGTGGAGCTTGCCCTTGCGGAGTCTCTGCGCATCGACGCGACCCTCTGAAGTGAGGAGTCGCTGCACCAGCTGCTCCTTGCTCATTTCCAAAGAGAAGAACGCGACTGGGACGTTGTTGTCGAGCGCGGCGTTTTGCGCGATGTTCAACACGAAAGCAGTTTTTCCCATTGACGGTCGGGCGGCGACGATGACCAGGTCGGACGGCTGGAAACCTGCAGTCAGCTCGTCCAGATCCTTGAACCCGCTCGCCACCCCCGTAATCGATCCGCCGCCACGTTGAATCTCTTCGATTCGTTCCATGGTGGGCCAGAGGAGCTCCTTGATCCTCATGAAGCCTTCAGAGCCGCGGCTCTGGTTGACCTCGAAGATCTTGTGCTCCGCCTCGTCGAGCAGCTCCGTCGCCGGCGAGCCGGATTCGAACGCTTCGGAAACGATGGCGGTCGAGACTTCAATCAGCCGCCGCCGCAACGCTTTCTCACGGACGATCTTGGCGTGATACTCGATGTTGGCCGAGGTCGGAACGGCGTCGACCAGGAATCCGATGTAATCCTTGCCACCGCTCGATTCGAGAGAGCCTGATCTGCCCAGCTCCTCGGAGAGCGTGAGTGGATCTACGACATCACCGCGCTCGGAGAGGCTGACCATCGCGCGGAAAATCCGGCGGTGGCCCTCACGGTAGAACATCGTGTCGTCGAGGAATTCCGTCGCGCGCAGAATGGCGTCGGGATCCATGAGCATCGCCGACAACACCGCCTGCTCCGCGTCTTCGGAGTAAGGCGGCCGACGATCCTTGTATGGGTCACGAACGGGGGCTGCTATCGAGTATTCTACGGGCGAGCTTGACATCTTCCCAAGTGGGGCGTTTCCAGGCCGGGTTGCGCAGCAGCGCCGCCGGGTGATAGGTGACGACGAGCGGTATGCCGTGATACTGGTGAACCAGTCCACGGAGCTGACCGAGCGGAGTCTTTGTGTTTAAGAGAGTTTGGGCTGCGAAGGTTCCAAAAGCAACTATCACTTTCGGCTTGATCAGCTCGAGCTGCCGGATCAAGTACGGACTGCAGGCCGCGACTTCTTCCGGAAGCGGATTTCGGTTTCCCGGCGGTCGGTGCTTCAGCACGTTGCAGATGAACACCTGCTCCCGCGAGAGGTCGATCGCGGCGAGGATCTTCGTGAGCAGCTGACCCGCCTGTCCGATGAACGGGCGGCCCGTCTCGTCTTCCTTTGCACCGGGCGCTTCGCCCACGCACACCAGCTCAGCATGCGGATTCCCTTCTCCCGACACGGGATTCGTAGCCGTCTGGTAGAGGGAGCAGCGCGTGCAATCCTTGACCGCTTTCGCGATCTCCTCCAGGGATTCGAGCTTCCCAATCGCGCCCGGGATCAGCTCCGCCTCCTCCGAAGCTATGACGATTCCTCTCGGGGCAACGATCTCTTTCCTGGCTGCCATCTCGTTCGTGGCTTCAGCGCCTGCCGGGCTGATGGGTTCGGGCGGAAATGCCATCCTCGGAATTGGAGCCGGCGGTGTTGCCCGCACGGTTTCAGCCGGAGGTGGTACCGCTCTCGAGCCCGGTACTGGGGTGTCGACCACCACGCCGGCGTCCTGAAGCGCGGTGCGCCAATCGTCCGGTTGCTCGCCCGCAAGCTGTCGAACGCTGCGCCGCGCCTCGGCGGACGGCGTCGAGCTCCCGGTCGCCCCAAGAAGCCGCATCACGTCTTCGACGTTCAACCCGTCGAGGACGAGCTCGGATTCCCCCAGCTCGCGGCGTTGCTCGAGGTAGCGACGGAGGAGAACTCTAGCGTCCATTCAGCTCCCTTTCGACGCGATCGAGAAGAATCTCGGCGAGGTCGGTCTTCGACATCAGTTCGAGCTCCTCTTCTTTTCCGTCGCGCGTTATCACGGTAACGCGATTTGTATCGACGCCAAAGCCCGCGCCCGCCTCCTTTGCGTCGTTCAGCACCACGAAGTCGAGCTCCTTGGACTTGAGCTTTTCCTTGGCGTTCCGAATTCCGTCGGTCGTCTCGAGCGCGAATCCAACGATGACACTTGCTTTCTTCCGCCTCGAGATAGTT
The DNA here is from genome assembly GCA_002404335.1 of Gemmatimonadales bacterium UBA4720. Classification (GTDB taxonomy): domain Bacteria; phylum Gemmatimonadota; class Gemmatimonadetes; order Gemmatimonadales; family Gemmatimonadaceae; genus UBA4720. The sequence goes on along the minus strand of DHJM01000039.1, from coordinate 20,184 downwards.
GATCTTAGAATGTCTTCGGCAGGCTCGAGCACAATCTTTCGGGTGCCACTTCCTTTTTTGATCTTCTCAGGTGATTCGGAAATCGGCCGGAAATCGGCGGGGGCGGCGGCCATGATCAGCACGTCGGCAGCCAGAAGTTGTTCAGCAACCGCGCGCGCCATCTCCTTCACGGTTTCGGTCTTCAGAGTCAAAATCTCCGATGGGAGCGGAATGTCGACGTGGCCAACAATCAAGGTCACCTCCGCGCCCCGTCTCCACGCCGCGCGAGCGAGCGCAACGCCCATTTTGCCGCTGCTGTGATTGGAGATGAATCTCACCGGGTCTATCGGCTCGCGCGTCGCTCCGGCGGTAACGATGACCTTCTTTCCCTCGAGCGAGGACTTCGATTCGAGCAGCCGTCCTACGCGGCTCATGATCTCATCGGGCTCTGGCATCCGTCCCGGTCCGCTTCCCTCTCCGGCCGCCAGCGGACCTTGGGCCGGCTCGAGAATCTCGTAGCCGATCGACCGAGCGTGCTCGACGTTGCGCTTCGTCTGTGCGTGTGACCACATCCGATCGTTCATCGCCGGCACCAGCAGCACCTTCGAAGTTGCCGCGAGCAAGCAGGCGGTGAGCAGGTCATCGGCGAGCCCGTGTGACGCGCGGCCGACGAAGTCCGCCGTCGCCGGCGCGACGACGATCACGTTCGCTTCGCGGGCGAGGCGGATGTGATCGAGCGCGTGTCCCGGTCCGAAGATCTCGGTGTACACCGGACGTCCGGTGACCGCCTCGAACGTGATGGGGCCGATGAACTCGCGGGCGCCGCGGGTCATGACGACGTCGACCTCAGCTCCCGCTTGTGTAAGCAAACGCGCCAGCCACACTGACTTGTAGCTGGCGATGCCCCCGGTGACACCGAGGAGGATGCGGCTGCCCGCAAAAGGGCGCGCGGTAATTACTCCGTGCGGCGCCGCGGGACCACGCGGTACTCGACCTCACCGTCGGTGAGCTCTTCGAGCGCGCGCGTTGTCAGCTTCTTCTCGCCCGGCGCCGAGCGATCGCGCGGGAACTCATTGAGGACGCGCGCGTACTTGGCCGCGACCAGAACTCCCAGATACTTGTTCGTCGCGTGCTTTGCGACCTCGTTCGGAATGAATACCTGCATTTACTTCCTCGCTGAATAATGATCGATGGCGCGCTGAATCCCGTTCATCAGCTCTTCGACTCGCTCATCGAGTGCCCCATTGCGGGCGCGCTTCAACCCTTCCGCCTCGATAATACTCGATACCGCAGCAACGGCGGAATCGATTTCGTCGTTGACGATTACGTATGGGTACAAATCTATCGCCTTTAGCTCGGCTTTGGCACTCTTGAATCGCCGAATTAGCGATTTGCGGTCCTCCGTGCCACGGGCCTTGAGGCGCTCCACCAGCACTTCGGCCGAGGGCGGGAGAATGAAGATGAGGACCGAGTCGGGGAACGCGCGGGCAAACTGCTTTGCGCCCTGAACGTCGATGTCCATGATGACGTTTTTCCCGGACGCCAACACACGCTTCACCTCTGCCCGCAGCGTGCCATACAGATGACCGTGAACCTCCGCCGACTCGGCGAACTTCCGGGCGGCGATGTCACGCTTGAATTTCTGGAGCGATAGGAAGTGGTAGTCTGTGCCGTCAACCTCTCCCGGTCTCGGGGGCCGCGTGGTGCACGAGACGGAGTAGCCGACATCTGGTCTGATCGCCAGCAGCTCGTGGGCTATAGTCGTCTTCCCTCCGCCGGAGGGCGAGGACAGAATGATCGGGAACGGCATTACTCGAGGTTCTCGACTTGCTCGCGGATGCGCTCGAGCTCTTCCTTGATCGCGATCACGTCCTCCTGGATCTGGGCGTCACTCGCCTTGCTGCCGATGGTGTTCGCTTCGCGCACCATTTCCTGGAGAATGAATCCCAGTCGCTTTCCGACGGGCTCGGCGGTCCTGGATTGCGCGGTCTCGCGGAACGCCGCCAGGTGCGATCGGAATCGATCGAGCTCCTCCGCGACGTCCAGCTTGTCGGCGAGAATCGCGATCTCCTGGGCGATCCGCTGAGGATCGGCTCCAGCCGCGCCGATCAACTCCGAGACGGTGCGCGTAACCCGCTCGTGGTGCTCCTTCAGGCGGATCGGGGCCCGTTTCTCGACTCTGGCCAGCCGTGCCTCCACCGCGTCCACGCGTTCGACGAGGAAAGCGGCGAGCTGCGCTCCTTCGGCGCGGCGCATCGCGATCAGGCCGTCGACCGCTTTGAGGACAATCGCCGCCAGCGCTGCTCCCGAGGCGGGATCAACTTCTTCCTCGCTGGGTGAAGCCACGACATCGGGCAGCCGAAGCACCGTGGCGAGATCCACTTCGCCACCGAGCCCGTGTTTTTTCTGGAGCTCCTTCAGCGTGACGGCGTACTGAGCCAGTCGCACCTCGTCGATGACCGGTCCGGTGCCGGCGGCGCGGTCGATGCGCGCGGTGAGAGTCACGTGACCGCGCGCGATCTTCTGGCGCAGAATCTCGCGGATCTCTCCTTCCCACCGGGAGAAAGCGGACGGAAGCTTGAAGCTCGGGCTGAAGAACCGGTGGTTGACGGATCTGATCTCGACGCTCGCTCGCGCGTCACCAACAGCGCCGTCGGCAGTGCCGAATCCCGTCATGCTGGATATCATGTGAAGTGGGCTATCCTACGGCGCGACAAGGAGTTTGTCAATTCCAAAAATCCCATCTGACACCATAGATCGCGAGGACTCGCGGCATATCGAAGCCCGGTACAACCTGGTACGGGTAGCCCAGGATGTTCCGTTGCTGGTAGCTCAGGACTGCCCGCATGATTCTGATCTCGAGAAGGCCCGAGAGCGTTTTCGCGATGTCCGTCTGCACGTCACCGGCGTCCAGCGGGAACGTGGTGTGCCCGCGGTATTCGAAGATTCCGGCCACCCGGATCTCGAAGTCGCCCCTCGGAAAGCGCTTGGCAAAGTTGTTCGAGTAGTTGATCTCGGCCCGGCTTTGGTAAAGGGGTTGATAGCGCCCGGCCGTGTCCCATTTGGTAACCCAGGCGTCAATTCCGAAACCTCCGCGAATCGGACCCCGGATGGAAGCCGTCCTCCCCGAGACTCGGCCGGCCTCGGTTGGCAGAAGGAGCGTGTCGTAGACGACCGGCGCCAATCCCGGCCCCCTGTCCGATGTAATAAATCCGCCTGAAACCCACGGCCCGAACAGCTTGAGCCCGACCTCGGCTCGCGCGGATGTCGTGGTAGGTTGAGCGGACCCGCCCGAGGTCACGGGAATCGATCGCGCGACGGACCCGGAAAGCGCGATAAATGGCAGCGGCTGGGCGCGAATCCCGGCGTCGGCGTTCGTGGTTTTGCGAAAGCCATCGTGTTCGACGAATCCGTTCACGACGCCAATCGGAGTCACGAGATCGAGCCGTCCGCTGACGACGTTGTACTTCGTGCCGCCGAGCGCGCGCAGCCGATCCCCGACCTCGAATCGCGCGGGGCCGAGCGTGTAGCCCGCGCTCAGGTTGTACTGTGTCTCCGACTGCCGCCTCTCGAGTGTGTCGGCCAGGGCTGTCGCCGACACATTTCTGTCGAGCCCCGTCGTTCCCTTGAACGCAAGCGACGCGACGGTGACTTGAGCCCAGGGTCCGCTCTCGACGCCCCCCACAGCCGCGCGGATATATGCATCGGTGGTCGTAGCGTCGAGCGAGAGCACGGGGGGGCGCCCAACCACGGCCCGCTCGATGTCCCGCGTAGCGTGGTGGCGTAGGACAAAGGCGTCCAGGCTCCAGCCTTTCTTCGCGATTCCCACCCTGCCCATGAGCGAAAGCGCGTCACCGCTACCGGCGAAGCGGGGGCTCCTCACCCCGAGCTGTTGGCCGCCAAACTGGAGGACGCCACCGTTGTCGTACCGCTTGCCGTAGAAGCCGCGGTACAGGTTCGTATCCTCGTTTCCCGTCGCGATATCGACGCGCGTGTATGGATCGGTGTTTTCGGCGCGCCAGCTGCGCATGTAGATCCGCACCTCGCCCGCGCTTCGCTCGACGCTCAAGTGCTCGAGCGACCACAGCTGCACGGTAGACAGATCGAGAACGCCACCGGTTCGACTGTCGAGATTGTCGATCTCGACGCCGTCGTAGAACACTCTCACCCGCTGGAAATCGGCGTCGTAGGTTGCGGTCTGCGGAGTGGCCAGCCAGCCCGACCTGAACGTCGTCACTCCGGGAATGCGATCGAGGAGATCGACGACCGTGAGCGCGCCCGTGGCAAAGAGCTGCGCGCGGTTCCACTCGTACTGCGGCCCGATCTCGTAGAGCGCCGGGTCTGCGAAGCGGCCAATCGGAGGCTTGATCGTATCGGGCTTGACCCGCGCGCTGTCGGGACCCGAATCGGGTTTCGGCTGGACCGGGATCGGGACAGCGCTTGGCGGAGGTGAAACCACCTGTGCTCGGGCCGGAAACGCAGCCGCGTACAAAAGCGCCCCGGCCACGAGGCCGAGGCGGGCTGGTTTGAGCACTGGCCCGAAGGCTCTGTTCAGCGGACTCTCCCGCGAATGAACTCGATGAAGGTACCCGTCGGGACGCCGGTCGGTCCTTTGGGGATCGTAACCAGGTCGGTCTCAGAGTACGCGGTGCCCGCGATGTCGAGATGCGCCCACGGGTATCCGTCCGAGAACTCCTTGAGAAACATCGCCGCGGTAACCGCGCCCGCCGGACGTCCGCCCGAGTTTTTGACGTCGGCGACGTCGGACTTGATCAGCTCCTTGTATTCATCCCACATCGGCAGCGGCCAACCGGGCTCGCCAGCTTTTTTGCCCGCGGCGAGAATCTCTGCGATCAGCACATCGTCCGTCGAGAACACACCGGTCGCGGTATGGCCCAGCGCGATCACGCAGGCGCCGGTGAGGGTAGCCGCGTCGATCACGACGTCAGGATCGAACCGCTTCGCGTAGGAGAGGCAATCGGCGAGAACGAGACGGCCTTCCGCGTCGGTGTTGATGATCTCGATCGACTTCCCGTTGTGCGCCTTCACGACATCGCCGGGATTCATGGCCGTGCCAGACGGCATGTTCGTCGTCGCGCCGATGATGCCGACGACGTTGATGGCGGGCTGCATCTGCCCAAGCGCTTCGAAGGTACCGAGCACGCCGGCGCCGCCGCACATGTCGAACTTCATGAACTCCATTCCCTGCGCCGGCTTGATGGAGATCCCACCGCTGTCGAAGCAAAGACCCTTTCCGATCAGCACCACCGGCTTGGTGTTTGGCTTGCCGCCCTTGTACTCGAGCGCGATGAGCTTGGGGTCCTGCGGAGTTCCCTGCGCAACCGCGAGGAACGAGCCCATCTTCTCGGCTTCCATCTCGCGGCGCCCGAGCACGGTGATGCCCATGTTGTAGCGCTTCGCGATGTCGGCGGCCGTTTGCGCGAGATATTCGGGCGTGCAGACATTACCCGGCATCATTGCGAGCCGTCGCGCCAGACTCTGTCCCGAGCCAATCGCCTGCCCGCTCGCCAGTCCTTTGCGGCTGTCGTCAGTATTGCTGGTCAGAATCACTGCCTTCTCGAGCGGCTTTCTGCGCTCTGCTTCCGGCAGCGGGGATTTCAGATCAGTGTATTCCCACGCGCCCGCAATGAGTCCGATGGTGATTGATTCGGTTTCTTCCGGCGTGATCTGTCCGGAGTACCAGACCATCTCGCCGACCCCAAGCCGGTTGGCGTTGCGCGCGGCGAGAGTAGCGGCGCGCTTGAACGCGGCTCGGCGATCGGTCACCGCTCCCATCCCGATCAGGAGCAGGCGTCTCGGACCCTTCGCTACGCCCGTGAGATGAAGCATCTCGTCGCGCGTCCCGCGGAAATCCTTCATCTCGATGGAGCGTGTGAGCGAGCCCTGGGTGGCAGAGTCCAGCCCGGCGATTCCAGCGATGGTCGGGTTTTCCGGAAGCGCGACGACCAGGAGCGAGGTTCCGACTTCGGCCGGATTCGCGGAGTTGATGCTGACTGCGAGCATCTAACTCTTCATTCCAGCGATCACCTGATCGCCAAAAGCGGAGGTCGAGATTTCGGTCGCGCCCGGCATCTGGCGCGCGAGGTCGTAGGTGACGCGCTTCGTTTTGATGGCGTTCTCCACTCCCTTGATGATCAGTGCCGTCGCTTCGCTCCAGCCCATGTACTCGAACATCATGGCGCCCGACAGAATGACGCTGCCCGGATTGATCTTGTCCAGGTTCGTGTACTTGGGGGCGGTTCCGTGAGTCGCTTCAAATATGGCCACGCCATCGCCGACGTTGCCGCCCGGCGCGATGCCGAGACCGCCGACCTGCGCCGCCGCCGCGTCAGAGAGATAGTCGCCGTTGAGATTTGGCGTCGCGATCACTGAATACTCCGATGGACGCAGCAGCATCTGCTGAAACATCGAGTCCGCAATGCGGTCGCGAATCACCACGGCGTCGGCGCGCGCCGTCAGTCCGCCCTTCGCCAGCTCCGCCTCAGTCGTGGTGTCATTCGGAAATTTCTCGCGGGCGACTTCGTAGCCCCAATCCCGAAAGGCTCCCTCGGTGAACTTCATGATGTTGCCCTTGTGGACGAGCGTCACCGACTCCTTGTCTTTTGAGATTGCGTACTGGATAGCCATCTCGACGAGCCTCTTCGACCCGAACTCGGACATTGGCTTGATGCCAATCGCCGATTTTTCGCGGATGTCGCTCTTGAACTCCTTGCGCAAGAACGCCGCGATTTTTTCCGCTTCGGGAGAGCCAGCCTTCCATTCGATCCCCGCGTACACGTCTTCGGTGTTCTCGCGGAAGATCACGATATTCACCTTCTGGGGCTCCTTCACCGGAGCGCCGACCCCCTCGAAATAGCGCACTGGGCGAATGCAGGCGTATAGATCGAGCACCTGGCGCAGCGTCACGTTCAGCGAGCGGATTCCTCCACCGACCGGAGTAGTGAGCGGCCCCTTGATGGAGACTCTGAACTCCTGCATCGCATCGAGCGTCTCCTTGGGCAGCCAGTCCTGGGACTGCTTGAACGATTTCTCGCCGGCGAACACCTCCATCCAGGCGACTTTTCGCTTGCCCTGATACGCCCGCTCCACGGCTGCATCGAACACGCGAACGGAGGCGCGCCAGATGTCAGGCCCGGTCCCGTCGCCTTCCACGAATGGAATGATCGGGTTGTCGGGGACACTTAGCGTACCATTCTTGTAAACGATCCCTTCGCCGCGCGGCGGAACTGTTGCGAACTTATACTTCGTCATTGGCTCCCAAGGTCGATGCGAACCGCCAAATGTAGTGCAACAAGGTACCGCACAAAACCTACGTCATTCATCAGCATTAAGAGCGTGGACAGCGTATTGGCAATAATGTCGCAATCAAGAAGATTTCTCCAAGCGATTTCAATCGTCCTGGTGTCGGTCGTCGCCGGGTGTGGAAGTCCGCCCCGAGTCAACGGCGTCGCCGGCGCTTCTCCCTCTCCGAACGTTCCATGGACGCCTGCTCCGGGCGCTATAAAACAGGAATCGCTCGTGGTACCCGGCATCGCGGTTGCAGTGCCACCCGATCTGCAGCAGCGGATCCGGCAGCTCACGCTCGTCGATGTCGTCGATCTCGCGCTCCGCAACAATCCCGCGACCCGCGCCTCATGGGCGCAGGCGCGCGCCGCCGCTGACCTCTTCGGCTCGGCGCGCGGCCAATACTACCCGACGGTGAACGCGCTCGGAAATGTGTCTCGCATTCGATCACCTGCGACCCTGGCGCGGCCGGCAGGCGAGCGAACCGAATACGGGCCGTCCATCTCACTCAACTATCTGCTGCTCGACTTCGGTGGCCGCTCCGGCTCGATCGAGAGCGCCCGCCAGAGCCTCTTCGCGGCAAATCTCTCGCACAACGCGACGATTCAAAACACTGTGCTTCAGGCGCAAGTTGCCTACTTCACGTACATGGCCACCTCCGCTCTGCTGGCCGCCGAGCGATCGGCAATCGCGGAAGCCCAGGCAAATCTCAACGCTGCCACACAGCGGAACAGAGTGGGGCTCGCGACGATCGCGGACGTGCTGCAGGCGCGCACGGCGCTGTCACAGGAGCAATTGAACCTCGAGACGACGCAAGGCAGTCTTCAGGCAGCACGCGGCTCCCTTGCTTCCGCCCTCGGGCTTCCCGCCAATCTCCCGTTCGACCTCGAGCCGGTGGCGGGCGCAATTCCCGTGAGGCCACTCGCGCAGAGCGTGGACAGCGTTATCAACGACGCGCTACGCAATCGTCCGGATCTCGCGGCCGCCCGCGCACAGGCGGCCTCCGCAGCGTCACAGGTTCGCGTCGCGCGGGCCGCGGAGCTTCCCTCACTCGCGCTCGGCGGCAATGGGGCGCGCACATATTCCACCCCAAAGACGTTCGCAGGCCCGTCTTACACCGTGTCGCTCGGCCTGTCCATTCCCATATTCAACGGCTTCTCGCATCAGTACGAAGTGTCAGCGGCCAAGGCACAGGCTGATGCGATCTCCGCGCTCGCCGACCAGCGGCGACAGGACGTAATCACGCAGGTTTTCGTTTCGTATTATTCGCTGCAAACCGCGGAACAACGCGTCGCCACGGCGGATGAACTCCTCGTCAGCGCTCAGCAATCGGCTGAGGTCGCGGCCGGTCGATATCGCGAAGGAGTCGGCAGCATCATCGATCTCCTGACGGCCCAGACGGCCCTCGCCAATGCCAGAGCGCAGCAGGTTCAATCGCGCTGGCAATGGTATACTTCCCTCGCGCAACTCGCCCGCGACGCCGGTGTATTAGGCGTGCACGGCGACACACCATTCCCGTTCTCCGCGGATCCAGCGGTGTCGCGTCCACTTCAGAACCCAGCCAATTGATGAGCACGCGCTCTTTTTCCGCGCGCATTGCCGCACTCGCCCTCTGCGCGATTGCCGCCTGCTCCAAAAGTGATCCTCCGCAGCAGCCCACCGTCCCCGTCAGCGTCACGACGGTCAAGCGCGCCTCGGTCCCGTACATCGTCACCGCCAACGGGGTCGCCGAGCCGATGCAGACCGTCGCGGTTGAGTCTCAGGTCAATGGAATCCTCAACCGAGTTACGTTCGCGGAAGGACAGCCGGTCCAGGAAGGCCAGGTGTTATTCGAGATCGATCCGCGTCCGTACGTCGCCGTTCTCGACCAGGCGCGCGCTCAGCTCGCCCGGGACCAGGCGATGGCGACAAGCGCGCAGCGTGATGCCGTCCGCTATACCGCGCTGGTCAAGGAAGGCTATGTGACCGGCTCGCAGGCGGATCAGGCAGAAGCGAATGCCGCGTCCGCGGTTGCGACCGTAGCCGCCGACCGCGCCAACGTGCAGAAGGCCGCGCTCGA
>DHJM01000039.1:907-10698 GCA_002404335.1 Gemmatimonadales bacterium UBA4720 | reverse complement strand
GCGATCGCGCAGAGCCAATTCCCCGACATTCAGAGGTATTATCGAGGCGGGAACGCCCTTCTCGTCCGTGCGACTCCTTCCGAAGGCACGGGTGTAACTCTGTCCGGGACTCTGGCGTTCGTGGACAACAATATAGATTCAACCACGGGAACTGTTCTGCTCAAGGCCCGGTTCGCGAATCCCGAAGGGACGCTTTGGCCAGGTCAGTACACGAATGTGGCGCTGCAGCTCTACATCGATCCCAATGCTCTCACATTGCCGGCGCCAGCAGTCCTGACCGGACAACAGGGCACCTACGTTTTTACCGTAGATAGCGCAGGCACGGCGAAACAGAATCCGGTCCGTGTTGCGCGCACGGTGGACTCCGTGGCGGTCATAGCGAGTGGGCTGAAGGAGGGCGACCGAGTGATAATCAGCGGTCAATCGCGCCTGGTACCCGGGTCGAAGGTAGCGATCAAGGGAGTGACCCGATGACGGCACTGTTCATACGCCGGCCGGTTATGACCGTGCTGGTCATGCTGGGGATTCTGTTCTTCGGCGCCTCATCGTACCGCCGTCTGCCAGTGAATGATCTGCCGGCTGTGGATTTCCCGACGATCAGCGTGAACGCGAATCTTTCCGGCGCCAGCCCCGAGACGATGGCGTCTTCGGTTGCAACCCCGCTGGAGAAGCAGTTCTCGACCATCGCCGGCATTGACAACATGACGTCGACGAGCACGCTTGGCAGCACGTCCATCACGATCCAGTTCAGCCTCGACCGTGACATCGACGCGGCTGCCGCCGACGTTCAGGCGGCGATCTCACGTGTTTTGCGGAGTCTCCCTTTCGGGATTCTGCCGCCGTCGTACCGGAAGGTGAATCCCGCCGATCAACCGATCCTTTACTATGCGCTGACGTCCAGCACACTGCCCCTCTCCCAGCTGGACGAGTACGGCGAGACATTCATGGCCCAGCGGATCTCCATGGTCCCGGGTATCGCCCAGGTGCAGGTATATGGAGGCCAGCAGTACGCGGTTCGGATTCAGCTCGACCCAACCTCTCTCGCCAACCGCGGGATCGGCATCGACGAGGTCGCCTCTGCGATCTCCGCGCAGAACGTCAGCATGCCGACCGGAACGTTGTGGGGAACGAATCGCGCGTCTACGATCGTTGCCAACGGGCAGCTTCAGAACGCAGGAGAGTTCAAGAGGATGGTGGTTGCCTACCGGAACGGCGCGCCGGTCCACCTGCAGGAGCTGGGAGACGTCACCGACGACGTAGAGAATAACAAGGTGGCGAGCTGGTACAACGACGACCGTGCCGTGGTACTTGCCATTCAGCGGCAGCCCGGTACCAACACAGTGGCGGTCGCGCAGGGCGTCAAAACTCTGGTGGAGAGGCTGCGCTCGGAGATTCCCGCGAGCGTCGAGATACGGACGCTCTACGACCGCTCGGTCCCGATTGAGGAGTCCGTGCGAGACGTCAAGTTGACCCTCATGCTCACGCTGTTCCTGGTCGTGATGGTGATCTTCATTTTTCTCCGGAACGTCTCCGCGACGGTGATCCCCAGCCTCGCGCTCCCGATGTCGCTCGTCGGCACCTTTGCGGTGATGTATCTGTTCGGTTACTCGCTCGACAATCTCTCACTCATGGCGCTGACGCTCGCGGTCGGGTTCGTGGTCGACGACGCGATCGTGATGCTCGAGAACATTGTACGCCACCTGGAAATGGGGAAAAATCCCATGCAGGCCGCTTTCGATGGCTCCGCCGAGGTCGGCTTTACGATTCTCGCCATGACGGCATCGCTCACCGCGGTGTTCATTCCCCTGCTCTTCATGGGGGGGATCATCGGCCGGCTCTTCCACGAATTCGCCGTTACGATCGGAACAGCCATCCTCGTATCCGGCTTCGTATCAGTCACGCTCACGCCGATGCTGTCCAGCCGGTTCCTGCGGCCGGCGTCTCATGAGCATAGCCGGATATTCAATGCCACGGAGCGTATATTCGGGCGCATCCTCGGCCGATACGAGTCCAGTCTGGGCTGGGTCATGCAGCACCGCTTCGGTGCGCTGATGTTTTCGTTGGCCGTGCTGGTGGGGACGGTAGTCCTGTTCAAGATCGTGCCCACCGGGTTCATTCCAACCGCGGACACCGGTCAGATCAGCGTGACAACGGAGGCAGCGCAGGGGACATCGTTCCCCGAGATGGTAAGACTTCAGCGGCAGGTCGCGGCGATCCTGGCGAAAGATCCGAACGTTGAGAGCTTCATGTCATCGGCGGGATCGGGTTTCGGGGGAAGCGGAAATCAGGGTCGATTTTTCCTGGCCCTCAAGCCCCGTGGGCAGAGGGCGAGCGCCAACGACGTCGTGGACGAACTGCGTCCCAAGCTGTCCGGAATTCCTGGAATGAATGTGTACATGCAGATACCTCCGGCGATCCAGATCGGGGGTCGGTCGTCCAAGAGCCAGTACCAGTTCACCTTGCAGAGCCCCGACATCGCAGCCCTCGACTCCGGGGCAGCGCGCATGGAAGCCCGGATGCGCGGCATTCCGCAGATCCAGGACGTGACCAGCGATCTTCAGATCGCCAACCCGCAGGTGATCGTTCAGATCGACCGCGACCGCGCCGCTTCGCTCGGCGTCACCGCCGAACAGATCGAGAGCGCGCTTTACGACGCGTACGGATCGCGGCAGGTGTCGACGATCTTCACGCCGACCAACCAGTACTCGGTGATCATGGAGCTCCGCCCCCAGTTTCAGCGGGACATTGCGGCGCTCGGAATGCTCTATATCCGCTCCCAAAAGGGGGGACTGGTTCCCCTCAGCGCGGTCGCGAACATGAGCGAGGACATTGGTCCGCTGGCGATTACACACTCCGGCCAGCTGCCAGCGGTGACCATCTCGTTCAATACAGCACCGGGTGTCGCTCTCTCGCAGGCGACCGCCGCGGTCGAGGCCGCCGCGGCTACGACGCTGCCTTCGAGGGTTACCACCGCCTTCTCCGGAACGGCGCAGGCCTTTCAGGCGAGCCAGCAGGGACTGCTTGCGCTCCTGGTGCTCGCGATCTTCGTCATCTACATGGTGCTCGGCATCCTCTACGAGAGCTTCATTCACCCGGCGACGATTCTCACCGGCCTTCCCTTCGCGGCATTCGGCGCGCTGCTGGCGCTCTGGGTGTTCGGGATGGAGCTCGACGTGTATGGATTCGTCGGCCTGATCCTACTCATCGGAATCGTGAAGAAGAACGCAATCATGATGATCGACTTTGCTCTCGCGGCGGAGCGCAGTGAGAACAAGCCGCCGACGGTGGCGATAGTCGAGGCCGCCAGCGTGCGTTTTCGTCCGATCATGATGACAACGTTCGCGGCGCTGATGGCGACACTCCCGATCGCGTTGGGCACGGGCTCGGGCGCTGATGCGCGCCGCCCGCTCGGTGTTGTGGTGGTCGGAGGACTGGCGTTCTCGCAGCTCGTGACTCTGTACGTGACGCCCGTATTTTATACGTACTTCGATGAGCTGCCGGAGAGAGTGCGCGGCCTGACGAAGAAGACGGTCGCGAGAATTCGCGGGCGCCGCCGCTCGCTCGCACCCAGCGAGCCTTAGAGAAATACCCGGGACGAGACTCGAACTCGTAAGGCCATAGGCCGCGGGATTTTGAGTCCCGTGCGTCTACCGATTCCGCCACCCGGGCGTGATTCCAATTTAGCCGATCGACTGCCGTGTCACGAGAGATCGGCGCGATTTTCGATCGTCGCGGGCGTGTCCGTCTCCGCGGCAAGCGCCAATTTCGATCTTCTTCGCTGAATGATATAGTAGACCAGGATTGCGACAGCGCCCAGCACCAATACTCCAAAACTTGTACGCGAGATGTATTTCTGGAGCAACGGCAGGTCGTGTCCGAAAAAGTAGCCAAGGGAGCCGAATACGATCGCCCAGGCAATGCTGCCAATGGTTGTGTAGATCACGAACTTCGTGAACGACATGCACGCCGCCCCGGCAACCACCGCTGCCCACGTCCGCAGAATCGCGATGAACCGTCCGAACAGAATTGTCTTCGCGCCGTTCCGCTCGAAGAAAGCGTGGGTCCGTTCGATGTGGGATCTCCTCACGCCGATATAACCGCCGTACCGCACGACGAGCGGCAGTCCGCCTTTGATCCCGATCCAATACCCCAGGATTCCGCCGACGATGGCGCTGAGCGCGGCGAGAATGATCACGATGACAATCGAGATATGTCCGAGAGACGCATAAGCGGCCGCGGTAACCAGCGCGATTTCACCGGGGAGCGGGATGCCCACGCTCTCGAGTAGCACCAGCGCCACGAGTACGGGATACGTGTACGACTGAAGCAGTCGTGACAGATGGTGTGCGAAATCAGGCATGAGAAGGTCGAAGGCAATAAAAGAGCCCTCAATCCATCGGATCAAGGGCTCTATCACATCGGGTGGCGAAAAAATGCGCCAGGATGCTAGGGCCTTTTCTTCAAGCCGGGTCGACCGCGCTGCTGCAGGCCCATGCCGGCCTTCGGCGATCCATTCTGTCCGGAGAGCTCCTGCGCGCGTCGCCGGAACTGCTGCTGGAGGGCGATGTACCGCGCTCGCTGCACCGGGGTCATGAACCGCGCGAGCTCCTTCTGCTCGGCTTCGACGATCGAGATGCGCTGCTTCTGCAATCGCAACGATGCGTCGAGCAGCTCACTCACGTGCTGCTGGTTCGGTTGGCCTCCCGACGTCATCTCCTGACGGAGCTGGCGACGGGTTTCCCTCTCCTGCGCCGCGACCTGACTNNAGCTTGGCGACGCGCTCGCGAAACTGCTGGTCGAGCGCCGGCCGGTTGGCCTTGGTGATGGGCGCGGTCACGGGCTGTGCGTGAGCCGTGGCCCCGCTCAGCACGAGAGCCAGTGTCGTCAGTCGGAGCGATCGCTTCATTGCCTTAATGATGATCAAAGACTGTCACCGCTGTCCACGGAGATCACTGGATCGGGCTCGGAAGCTGGCAGCGCATCGAAGCCATTCATGTCGTTCATAAGCTGCACGAGACTGCCATCGCTCAGGCCGTCGGCGTCGGCGGCAAGAGCAAGCGCCTGCGGGTGCGGCGCGATAATTGGCTGCACCACTGTCCTGGAACGGGCGACCGACTCGGCCGGGCTCGGCTTGGTCGCGTCCGGCACCTTCGCAATCCTGAGCACGGGCTGCTGGACTCGCGAGCGTGATGCCAGAGAGCCGTTCGACTGAAGCAGAACCGATCCGCCTCCCAGCACGACGAGCGCGAGGCTCGCCGCGACCAGCCACGACACGACACGGGTCCTCGCCGGACGCTCCGTCGCTGGAACAATCGTGCGGTAAGGTGGGATCTGTCGCACCACACTATCGATGTCGATCGATGGCGCGAATACCGCCGCGCTCTTGACCGTGCGAAGCACCTCCAGATCCTCCTGGCAGCTGTCGCACGTCGCAAGATGCGCTTCGACGCGCTGCCTCTCGCCATCGGCGAGGGCGCGATGCAACAGATCCGGAAGCATTTCCTGGATGTCGCTGTCAGTGCACTTATTCATCTTTCAAAAACTCCTTTACCGTCTTGATCGCATTGTGGTAGTGAACCCGCGCCGCACCCTCGGTGCTTCCCACCACTTCCGCAATCTCCTTGTATGACAAACCCTGCTGCACCCTCAGCGTGAAAACCTCACGCTGCGTCGGAGAAAGCGCGTCGAGCGACTTCCTCACTCTCTCCTGTGCCTCTTCCGCTATCAGCCCATCGAGGGCGCCGTATTCGCTCACGTGATCCGATTCTTCTACGGGAACCGTCTCCCGACTCCTCCGTTCCGCCCTTCTCCGATCCAGCATCAGCCGCCGCTCGATCGTGAAAAGCCAAGTCCTCAGCGTGCTCGCTCCGCGAAACGAATCCAGCGACGCGAACGCCCTCACGAACGTATCCTGAACCAGCTCTTCTATCCCGTCCCGCTCTCCCGCACTCGCGGCAAAGCGCGCCAGCGCCTGGGAATGCCGCCCCACCAACCGCGTTGCCGCACGGCCGTCTCCGGCCCTCCAGCGGTTGATTAGCTCCATATCCGTCTCTTCGGGCCTGGTCACGGGGCTAGGATTCATGGAGCCTCGTCAGGTAGACGCTCCAGGAGGCCTGCCGTTAAGGCCGATTGACCGGGCCGAATGGCACTCATATGTTCGCGCTCATCGTTCCCCAAAAATACTACCCCGAGGAACTCCTGACTCCCTCACACCTCCGGAATCCGCTCGAAAAGATCTCCCACCGCGGGGCGCATCAGACGCTTCCGGAAAACTCGATACCCGCATTTCTCCGCGCGATCGAGCTGGGAGCAGACGCGATCGAGTTGGATGTGCACGCTACGAGCGACGGCGTGGTCATCGTGCACCACGATCCAGTCGTGAGCGCGCCGGGAGAAAAGAAAGCACGAATCGCCGATCTCTCCGCCTCAGAGATCAGCCGCTTCCCGTTGGCGCATGGCACCGGGATTCCTACACTCAAAGCGGTTCTCGATGCCGTCGGTGACCGGGCGCGAGTGTACGTCGAAATCAAGGCGACGGAAATCGAGCCTCTGGTAATGCGTTGCATACGCGAGTCGGGCGCGAGCTGCGCCGTGCACGCTTTCGACCATCGCGTCGTCAAAATCGTGAAGAAGATTTTCCCGGCTATTCGAACTGGCGTGCTCGAGGTTGCGCGCCACATTGATCCAGTGGCATCGCTCGTCGCCGCTGGAGCGGAGGACCTCTGGCAAGAGGTGTCGTTCATCGACGAGGATCTGGTCGCGCGCGCACATTCCATCAATGCGAGAGTGATCGCCTGGACCGCCGACGATCCGGATCAATGGGAAACCCTGAGACAGCTCGGCGTGGACGGCATTTGCACAAATCGCATCGCCGAACTCGCAACATGGAGTCTGCAACTGAGCTAGTTTATTGCGACCCGTAGCCCTTCCTTAGGAGGAATTTCCCTCTCATGCGCGCTTTTCTTTGTCTCTTGCTGGTGGGAGCAATAGCCTGTGCATCTGCTCCGTCCGGGACCACCACCTCGCCAACGCCCTCTCGCGATTCAGCGCAGGCCGACGCCGGTCGCGGCGGCGTATCGATGCCGAACGCCGATCCGTTTCCCAGCACTTACATTGCCTTCCCGTCCCGAACAACGGTCATCCGCAACGTCAACGTTCTGACGGCGGCCGGACCGATGATCAGGAACGGTGCCATTCTTCTCCAGAACGGCAAGATCGCCGCGGTGGGCGCGACAGTTGACGCGCCGGCGGATGCGCTCGTGATCGATGGCGCCGGCAAGTACGTCACTCCCGGCATCATCGACGACCATTCCCACCTGGGCGTGTACGCCGCGCCAGGCGGTAACGCGCTGAGTGATGGCAACGAGGCGACCAACCCCTCGACTCCGCAGGTCTGGGCCGAGCATTCAGTGTGGCCCCAGGACCCGCAGTTCCCTCGCAATCTCGCTGGGGGTGTGACGACGCTGCAGGTACTCCCGGGCTCGGCAAACCTCATTGGCGGTAGAAGCGTGGTGCTCAAAGTCGTCCCCGGTCGCACCGTGCAGGCGATGAAGTTCCCGGGTGCGAAATACGGACTCAAGATGGCATGTGGGGAAAATCCCAAGAGAGTGTATGGTCAGCGCGGCGGGCCGCAAACGCGAATGGGCAACGTCGCCGGGTATCGCGCCGCCTGGATCAAAGCGGTTGAGTACCGCCGCAAGTGGGACAAATGGAATGCCGATCACAAGGGCGATCCACCGGCGCGTGACCTCGGCAACGAAACTCTCGCCGAAGCGCTGCGCGGGAACATTCTCGTTCACAATCACTGCTATCGCGCCGACGAGATGGCGCAGATGATCGACATCTCGCACGAGTTCGGATACAAGATCCGCTCGTTTCATCACGGGGTGGAGGCATACAAAATCGGCGACCTGCTCGCAAAAGAGGGCATCGCCGCCTCGATCTGGGCGGACTGGGGCAGCTTCAAGATGGAAGCGCTCGACGCGGTGAAGGCCAACATGGCACTGGTAGATCACGATGGTGCGAGGGTGATCGTGCACTCCGATGATCCCTCGGGCTCGCAGCGGCTCAACCAGGAAGCGGCGAAGGCGATGGAAGCCGGCGCCGAGATTGGGCTTCCTGTGAGCGAGGATCAGGCAATCAAGTGGCTGACGATCAATCCCGCGTGGGCCCTGGGCCTCGACGACAAGATCGGCTCCCTCGAAGCTGGAAAGAACGCCGACGTCGTGCTCTGGACGGGCGATCCGTTCAGCGTCTACTCGAAGCCGGAGAAGGTGTGGATAGATGGCGCGCTATTGTATGACCGCACCGATCCGTCCCAGCAGTGGCGCACTGATTTCGAGCTTGGCTTCGTACCGTTCAACCGGAATTAATCGATGATCTCATACAGGCTCAATTCGCGTTTTGCCGCCGCTCTTGCTCTGGCGGCGATGCTGGCAATGCCCGCCGCGGCGCAAACGATTGCGATCACCGGAGGCAAGGTTTATCCGGTGAGCGGACCACCGATTGAAAACGGAACGGTCATAATCACCAATGGCAAGATCAGCGCTGTCGGGGCGAACGTGCCGATCCCGGCTGGCGCGCAGCGCATCGATGCGACCGGCAAGACCGTGACACCCGGCTTCGTCGACGCTTCGACACAGCTCGGCGTCCAGGAGGTCGCGGCGGTGAACGATACGCGTGACATGAGCGCGCGCGGGAAGGACAACATCGCGGCTTCCTTCACCGTCTGGGAGGGGCTCAACCCGAACTCGGTTTTGCTCGCGCCCGCTCGCAAAGAGGGCATCACCACCTTCGTCATCGTTCCGACCGGCGGTCTGGTGTCGGGCCAAGCCGCTCTCGTGGACGTCGTGCCGGGAACGACGACCGACATGATCATCAGGGCTCCAGTCGCGATGGTAGCCGAAATCGGCGATCCGCAGTCAGTGGGACTCGGCTCGCGAGGCGAGCTGATCGTGAAGCTGCGGGAGCTGCTGGAGGACACGAAGTTCTTTCAGACACATCGCGACGCATTCGATCGCGCTCAGACGCGCCCTTTCTCAGCGAGCAGACTCGACCTGGAGGCGATGATTCCGGTGGTGGAGGGCAGGCTTCCGCTCCTCGTCTCGGTCGATCGCGCGTCCGACATTGACGCCGCCATGCGCCTCGCGCGCGAGTACAACGTCAAGCTGATGATCTCGAGCGCCGCGGAGGGCTGGATGGTCGCGGACAAGCTTGCTGCGGCGCGGATTCCAGTTCTTACTGGAGCGATGAACAACATTCCGGCCGGATTCGCCGCGCTCGGGCAGCGTCAGGAAAACGCCGGCTTGTTGCGCAAGGCCGGGGTCCAGGTCGCGCTCATCGGAAACGCCGGAGGCGGCGACGAAGAAGCATTCAACGTCCGCAACCTGAAGCAGGAAGCCGGTAACGCTGTCTCCTACGGAATGACGTGGGACGACGCGCTGCGCGCCGTGACGCTCGCGCCCGCTGAATTGTTCGGCGCGGCGGATCGAGTCGGCTCGCTAAGGCCTGGTCTCGAAGGCAACGTGGTCGTCTGGAGTGGCGACCCGTTCGAGTTCACGACGCGAGCCGAGCATGTGTTCGTGCGCGGACGCGAGTACACCGAGAAGACGAGGCAGGATCTGCTGATCGAGCGGTACCGTAATCTTCCCGGAACGCACAACAGTCCGGTTCCGTAGCAACAGCCAACTACAAACTGAACGGGATCCGAGATCTCAACTACAAAATGAACGGGATCCGAGATCTCAGAGGCATAGATCTCAGTCGGTAGTCACCGCGCTCTGACCGTATCC
>DHJM01000039.1:0-811 GCA_002404335.1 Gemmatimonadales bacterium UBA4720 | reverse complement strand
GTCACCGCGCTCTGACCGTATCCAGCGCCTATCCGAGTACAACCGACCGCCTGTGCCATAACGCCACTCAGATACGTCGCAGCGCAGTTACTAAGACCTGATATCTACGCTTCTCAGATCTCGGATCACGTTCAGTGGCGGTTTCTGCGGCACGCCTTTATGTTGGCGTCCCCGAGTAGCTATCGCTGGAGGTTCCACCCGCCGCGCTCGACGAGGTGCGCGATGCCGATGATTGCTGGCGCCTCAGCTCGATCTCGGCTTCCAGCTTGCCGGCCTCGCCGTCGTGGGTCTCGAGCGTCGCCTTGAGGCGGTCGTATGTGGCCGCATCGAGATCACCGCCGCTCTTTTTTGAGCGATACACGGCGTACCCGAGCGCCTGTGCGGCCTTGTCTGCCAGCTGTCGAGTGCGAAAGGCCTCGAGCCTGGTCTTGCCGTCATCGAAAGCGTCCTGCGCCACTTTGCCGGCGCGATCGAGCTCCTGTTTCAGTCTATCGAGTAGTGCCATCGTCGTCTCGCATTGAATGGGTTGCTACACTGGATCGTACGCAGAGCCTGGCTCCGTCGTTTCATTCCAGTATGGCGCGTCGGCTGCCCGATGGCAACAAAAACCTGAGGGCGAGAAACAACCCGAAGCGCAACGATATCTGAAGGGCAACGAAAAAGCCCCTCACGGGGCTTTTTGGGCTGCGTCGGAGCGGTATTGCAGTCCGGCGCGGCAACACCGCAGGAATGCCGGTAGTGCTTACGCCGCGCTCGTCTCCACTTCGGGATAGACGCTGATCTTGTAGCGGGTGCGGCTCTTGTGCTCGAA
>DHJM01000038.1:8058-12525 GCA_002404335.1 Gemmatimonadales bacterium UBA4720 | reverse complement strand
CTCTCGCCCATCAAGATCAACGTGGTCGTCATGCGCGGCATCAACGACGATGAGCTGCGCGACTTCGCACGCCTGACGATCGAGCGCGAATGGCACGTAAGATTCATCGAGCTGATGCCGGTGGGAGAGATGCGGGAGCTCACCTGGGACCACGTCGTCCCCAGCGAGGAAGTTTTGCGGCAGCTTGAAGAGATCGCGCCACTCGAGCCCGCGGCGGGCCCAGCGCGAGGAAATGGGCCCGCGCGGTATTTTCGCTTTGCCGACGCGCGCGGGACGGTTGGCGTCATTACCCCGATGTCGCACACCTACTGTGGCAGCTGCAACCGCGTGAGGCTCACGGCGGACGGACGCCTCCGCACCTGCCTCTTCGGTGAAGATGAGGTCGATCTTCGCTCGCCGTTGCGGGAAGGATTGCCACTCGAGCCATTTTTTCGCAGCGCGCTCTCCTCCAAGCCGAAGGAGCACCATCTCCTCCAGATGCAGGTCGGTGGACTTCGAGCGCTGTCGCAAGTCGGCGGCTGAGAGACTCGCCATCCAAGCGGCGCGCGGGTAACTTTCGCGCACGTCTCTCCACACTTAGAACGAGAAAATGGTCAACAAGATTACGGTGGTCGGCGCTGGCAACGTCGGTGCGACCACCGCGCAGCGCATAGCCGAAAAAGAGCTCGCCCGCACCGTCGTGATGGTCGACGTGATGGAAGGAATCCCACAGGGCAAGGCGCTCGACCAGTGGCAGTCGGCTCCGATTGAAGGCTTCGACTCCCGCGTCATCGGCACCAACACCTACGACGAGACGCACGACTCCGAGATCGTCGTCATCACGGCCGGAATTGCGCGGAAGCCTGGCATGTCGCGCGACGATCTCCTCAACACCAACGCCGGAATCGTCAAGCAGGTCTCCGAGCAGATCAAGACGACGTCTCCGAACGCGATCCTGATCGTCGTCTCCAATCCGCTCGACGTGATGTCCTACGTCGCGATGAAGGTAACGGGATTTCCGCGCCAGAGAGTGCTTGGCATGGCGGGCGTTCTCGACACCGCTCGCTATCGCGCGTTCATCGCCGAGGCGCTGGACGTCTCGGTGCGCGACATCCAGGCGATGGTTCTGGGAGGACATGGTGACACTATGGTGCCCCTGATTTCCTACACGTCGGTGAGCGGAATTCCGGTCACCCAGCTGATGCCGCAGGCCAAGCTCAATGCGATCGTCGAGCGCACGCGTGGCGGTGGAGCGGAGATCGTGAAGCATCTGAAAACCGGCTCGGCCTACTACGCTCCGTCAGCTGCGGCGGTTCAGATGTGCGAGTCGATCGTTTTCGATCAGAAGCGCATTCTGCCATGCGCCGCCTGGCTCGAGGGCGAATACGGGATGACGGGCCTCTTCCTCGGCGTTCCCTGCAAGATCGGTCGTGGCGGGATCGAGAAGATCATCGAAGTGGAGCTTACCCGAGAGGAGCGCGATGCCCTGACGAAAAGCGCGGACGCCGTCCGCGAGCCGATGGCCGCGGTAAAGCTGTAAGACGCCAATGGGCAGGCTTCGCGGCTTCTACGGCTCCATGGTTGGCAAGAAAGTCGTCATGGGAGTTACCGGGCTCATTGGAATCGGCTTCGTCATTCTCCACTCGCTTGGCAACCTGCTCGTTTTCCGCGGGCCCGCGGCCATCAATTCGTACTCGCATTTCCTCAAGAGCACGGGCGAGCTGCTCTGGGCGTTGCGCATCGTTCTCGTCGTTGCGGTCATTCTCCACGTCATCGCGGCAGTTCAGCTGACGCGACAGAGCAGGGCGGCGCGGCCGATCGCGTACACGAAGCAGGAGCGTCAGGTCGCGACAGTTGCTTCCGGCACTATGCGATGGGGCGGGGCGCTCCTGCTCGTGTTCATCGTGCTGCACATTTTGCACTTCACGACCGGCACGATCAGGCCTGCCGGCAGCTTCAGCCCAGACGACGTTTACGCGAACATGGTGACGAGCTTCAGAATCTGGTGGGTGGCGCTCTTCTACGTCGTCGCGATGCTGGCATTGGGGCTGCACCTCTTCCACGGCGCGTGGAGCTCGGTGAGGAGCATTGGCGTGAGCCCGCCCTCTCCGCAGCCATTGCACCACCGGATCTCGCTCGCGATCGCCCTTCTCGTGTGGGCTGCGTTCACCGCTGTGCCGCTAGCGGTTGTCGCCGGTATCGTACGATGACTCTTCGACTTGATGCCCGGATCCCGCCTGGGTCGCTCGCGGAAAAATGGAATCGGCACCGCTTCGAGATGAAGCTCGTGAACCCCGCGAACAAGCGGAAGCACACGATCATAGTCGTCGGCTCAGGATTGGCCGGCGGAGCCGCAGCGGCAACGATGAGCGAGCTGGGCTACAACGTGAAGTGCTTCTGCTTTCAGGACTCTCCGCGGCGGGCGCACAGCATCGCGGCGCAGGGCGGAATAAACGCCGCCAAGAATTACCAGAACGATGGCGACAGTATCTATCGCCTTTTTTATGACACGATCAAGGGCGGTGATTTCCGCTCCCGCGAGGGCAACGTCTACCGGCTCGCGGAGCTGAGCGTGAACATCATCGACCAGTGCGTGGCGCAGGGAGTTCCGTTCGCGCGCGAGTACGGCGGGCTGCTCTCCAATCGATCGTTTGGCGGTGCCCAGGTATCGCGGACGTTCTACGCGCGCGGACAGACGGGGCAGCAGCTCCTGCTTGGCGCGTATCAGGCTCTCGAGTGCCAGATCGCGCGAGGCGGCGTGACCATGTATCCACGCACGGAGATGCTCGATCTGGTCGTCATCGACGGCAAGGCCCGCGGCATCGTCGTCCGCAATCTGGTGACCGGCGCGATTGAGTCTCACGCCGCGGACGCCGTCGTGCTCGCGACCGGCGGGTACAGCAACCTCTTCTTCCTCTCGACCAACGCGCAGGGCTGCAACGCGACGGCGATCTGGCGCGCGTACAAGCGCGGGGCGGCGTTCGCAAACCCGTGCTTCACTCAGATTCATCCCACCTGCATCCCGGTCAGCGGGGAGCACCAGTCGAAACTGACGCTAATGAGCGAGTCGCTCCGAAATGATGGGCGGGTCTGGGTTTCGAAGAAGCCCGGGGACAAGCGCGACCCGCGGCAGATTCCCGAGAACGAGCGCGACTACTTTCTCGAGAGGAAGTATCCGAGCTTCGGCAATCTCGCGCCGCGCGACATCGCATCGCGCGCGGTGAAGGAAGTCTGCGACGAGGGCAGGGGAGTCGGGGAATCAGGACTCGGGGTCTATCTCGACTTCGCCGACGCAATCAAGCGGCTCGGCGTCGACGTGATCAGGGAGCGGTATGGGAACCTCTTCGAGATGTACCAGAGGATCACGGACGAGAATCCGTACGAGGTTCCGATGCGGATATACCCGGCGGTTCACTACACGATGGGCGGTTTGTGGGTCGACTACAATCTGATGAGCAACATCGAGGGCCTTCACGTCACCGGTGAGGCGAACTTCTCCGATCACGGCGCCAACCGACTCGGTGCCAGCGCGTTGATGCAGGGGCTCGCAGACGGATACTTCATAATTCCTAACACGATCGGGAACTATCTGGCGAGCAGCAAGCCGGAGAAGGTCGACACAACACACGCGGCGTTCAAGGCGGCAGAGGACGAGGTGGAGGAGAGAACGAAGAGATTTCTCTCGATCAAGGGGAAGCGGACGGTGGCGTCGTTCCACCGCGAGCTCGGCCAGATCCTGTGGCACAACTGCGGAATGTCGCGCAACGAGGCAGGGCTCAGGACCGCGCTCAGGAAGATTCCGGAGCTGCGTGAGGAGTTCTGGCGCAACGTCAACGTGCCGGGTAGCGACGTCGAGCTGAACCAGGCCCTCGAGAAGGCCGGACGTGTCGCTGACTTTTTCGAGCTCGGAGAGCTGATGTGCCTCGACGCGCTGCATCGAACCGAGTCGTGTGGCGGACATTTCCGGGAAGAAAGCCAGACTCCCGACGGCGAAGCACTGCGCGACGACGAGAACTTCGCCTACGTCGCCGCCTGGCAGTTTGCCGGCGAGGGAAAGATTCCCGTTCTCAACAAGGAGCCGCTCGTCTTCGAGAATGTGAAACTGTCGCAGCGGAGCTACAAGTGATGAACCTCACGCTGCACGTCTGGCGGCAGGTCGGCCCCAAGGCTCCGGGCAAAATGGTGGTCTACGAGGCAAACGACATCAGCCCCGACATGTCGTTCCTGGAGATGCTCGACGTCGTGAACGAGAGACTCACGGAGCGCGGCGAAGTGCCGATCGCATTCGATCACGACTGCCGCGAGGGCATTTGCGGCATGTGCAGCCTGATGATAAACGGCGTTGCGCATGGTCCGATGAAGGGAACCGCGACCTGCCAGCTTCACATGCGGAGCTTCAAGGACGGCGACACCATCTACATCGAGCCCTGGCGGGCGCGGGCGTTTCCGGTGATCAAGGATCTAACGGTCGATCGCTCGGCGCTGGAC
>DHJM01000038.1:4519-7940 GCA_002404335.1 Gemmatimonadales bacterium UBA4720 | reverse complement strand
ACGGCGGCGAAGATCACGCATCTGGGACTACTGCCTCAGGGCCAGCCCGAGCGGTACCGCCGCGCGCTGGAGATGGTCGATCAGATGGATCTCGAGAATTTTGGAAGCTGCACTCTGCACGGCGAGTGTCAGGAAGCGTGTCCGAAGGAAATCAGCATGGACACAATCACCCGGATGAACCGGGACTTCATTCGCGGGCGCCTGATCGGCACCCGCGCCTAGCGCTCGAGCGCGGACGCCCGTCGGCGTCCGCTCCGAAGGCTCAAATCTTGGGAATGTGGTTCGGGTCGAGATGCCGGCGCTCGACCTCACGGTTCAGGCGGGTCTTCTCGCTGTTCTTCTCCGCCTCGTCGTGTTGTTGCCGCTCTTCGAACAAGCGGTGGGCGGCGTTGTGATGCGCGATTGACTTGGAGGGTTCGAGCGGATTGGGAGGGGCTTCCGGAGCGGTATCGTTACCGTTGCCTGAGTGCAGTTGTTCGAGGATTTTGCCGCGCGTCTTTGAGCCGTGCTGCCCCTCGGCGTGATCCTGAGGACCCTTTTGTACGCCGTCGCGATTTTGCATCAGCCTTGCTACCTCCCGATTACGGTTCGTCCTATAATGGCTTTGGCAAGCCGGGGGCCAGACTCCTACAGACGCGGCAGCGTCACCCCTTGCTGTCCCTGATACTTGCCTTTCTTGTCCTTGTACGAGACCAGTGGCTCCTCTTCGCCCTTGAAGAAGAGAACCTGGGCAATGCCCTCGTTGGCGTAGATCTTTGCGGGAAGAGGCGTCGTGTTCGAGATCTCCAGCGTGACGAATCCCTCCCACTCAGGCTCGAATGGCGTGACGTTGGTGATGATTCCACAGCGCGCATAGGTGGATTTACCTACGGTGATCGTCACGACGTTTCGCGGTATCCGGAAGTATTCCACCGACCGGGCGAGCGCGAAGGAGTTGGGGGGAACAATGCAAACGTCGCCCTCGAACTCGACGAACGATTTCGGATCGAAGTTCTTCGGATCCACGATCGAGCTCAGCACATTCGTGAAGATCTTGAACTCGGGTGCCACTCTCATGTCGTATCCGTAGGAGCTAACTCCGTACGAGATGACGCCCGTCCTTACCTGGTTGCTCTCGAAGGGCTCGATCATCCGGTGCTCCTTTGCCATGCGGGTGATCCAGCGATCCGATTGAATTGACATTGATGAGGTGTGTGATTGCGTGGGGAAGCCGGAGTTCCGGCGAAGGGTAGGTTCCGGCGGGTGTTCGTATGCGTTTCATTCTCAATCTACGATTTTCGCACGGGCACCGCCACCGAACGGGAGCCGTTGAATTACAAGATTGCCAACGGTAAATTCCCAAAAATCCCACAAGTGAAATTTTTCACGAAGTCTGAGAGGCCATGGCTCGCGCTTATTTCCCGGTTCTGATGCTCCTCGGTTTCGTGGTGATGAACGCGCTCCTCATCATCGGGGGCTCGGCGCTCACGATCCGCGGGCGGCCAACGCCCGTCAAGCAGCAAGCGTATGAATCCGGAGTTCCGGCCCTTGGCGACGCGCGCGAGCGATTCTCGGTGCGCTTCTATCTCGTCGCGATCCTCTTCATCATCTTCGACATCGAGACGGTGTTCATGATCCCGTGGGCGGTCTACTTCAAGCAGCTCTCCTGCTTCGTGCCGCTCGTGAACGACGTCTGTCCGGTTGGGAACATCTCTTTTTTCGGGCTGGGTGAGATGCTGGTGTTCATGCTGATCCTGCTTGTCGGCTTCGTCTACGTCTGGAAGAAAGGGGCATTACAATGGGATTGAGCACGCCTACAGATCGGGCACTGCAATGGGATTGAGCGATTCGAGCGAGCATCGCACCGTCTCGTATGCGCCCGAGTCGCAGGAAGGGTGGGTCACGACGCGTCTCGACTTCCTCGTCAACTGGGGTCGCGCCAACTCGCTGTGGCCGATGCCGTTTGGTACCGCTTGCTGCGCCATCGAGTTCATGGCGACAGCAGCGAGCGATTTCGACCTCGCGCGCTTCGGTATGGAGCGCATGAGCTTCTCGCCGCGCCAGGCCGATGTGCTCATCTGCGCCGGCCGCGTTCCCTTCAAGCTTGCTCCGATCATCCGCCGCATCTGGCAGCAGATGCCGCAGCCCAAGTGGGCCATTTCGATGGGCGCCTGCGCATCTACGGGCGGGATGTTCGACAACTACGCGGTCGTGCAGGGAATCGACACGATCATTCCCGTCGATGTGTACGTTCCGGGCTGCCCTCCGCGGCCCGAAGGTCTCATCTACGGAATTCGCATGCTCCAGGAGAAGGTGAAGAACGAGCGGTCCTCCGACGCGGGAATCCGCGACGAGATGGAGCCCGATCCCTCGAGCCAGCTCTACATTCCGCCTTCCGTGATCGATGAGCTGGGTGAGCCGTTCGGGAATTCCGTAAATCAGACCAGGTCCGGACTGTGACCCGATTCGAGGTCGTGAAGACCGGAGCGAACGCGACCGGCGGCCAGCCGGCAACACAGCGGAACGTTTCGCACCGCGGTGGCGAGGCCAATCCGTCGGCCAAGGCGCTTCAGGAAAAGTTTTCTTCGGCCATCAAGCGCGTCGAAGTGATCTGGGCCGAGACAATCGTCTACGTCGATCCCGCGTCGGCTCACGAGATCATCAGCTGGCTGCACGACGATCAGTCGCAGCGGTACGACTTCCTCAGTGACGTGACGGCCGTCGAGTATCGCGACTCTGAAGTGCCAATCGAGGTTGTCTGGCAACTGCGGTCGCTTCCGTACCGGCGATTCATCCGGGTCAAGGCGCAGCTCCCCAAAGGATCGCCGCTCGAGATCGACAGCGTTTGGGACATCTATAAGTCTGCAGATTGGCTCGAGCGCGAGTGCTACGACATGTTCGGCATCCGGTTTCGCGGGCATCCCGATCTCCGCCGCATTCTGATGTGGGAGCAGTACAAGGAGGGCTTTCCGCTGCGCAAGGATTTCCCTCTGCGCGGGCGCTTCAGCCGCTCCGAGCAGCTGCGTCAGGCCCTCGCCCAGAATCCGGAAGCCCGCTATTCGATGGAGGAGCTTACGATCGCCGACGCGTTCGCGGAGCTTCCAGAGGACATGCGTGAAAGACTGGGCAAGGGCGAGAGGACGGGCGAGTAGATGTCAAAGCGCACAGTCGAAGTAGAGCTCTCGACATCGGGTCTCGACGCGCAGGGGCGGCCGCAGCGCATTCCCCTCGTGACCAACGACGGTGGAACGGCGGTCGCGCTCCAGCCGCCGCCAGGTCTGGAGCCGGATCTCGAGGGTGAGCACATGCTCATCAACATCGGGCCGCAGCATCCGGCCACGCACGGTGTTTTGCGCCTCGTCCTGGAGCTCGATGGAGAGACCGTCGTCCGCTGCATTCCACATATCGGCTATCTCCATTGCGGGTTCGAGAAGATCGGCGA
>DHJM01000038.1:0-4406 GCA_002404335.1 Gemmatimonadales bacterium UBA4720 | reverse complement strand
TTTGCCCTTGGCGCCGAGCGGCTGTTCGGAATCGAGATCACCGAGCGGTGCAAGGTTCTGCGCGTCATCGCGTCCGAGTTGTCGCGCATCATGTCGCACCTCGTGTGGCTCGGCACTTTCTGCATCGACATCGGCGCGTTCACGCCCTTTCTCTGGGCGTTTCAGCGGCGCGAAGAGATCTACCGTCTGATCGAGAAGTGGGTGGGCGCGCGGCTCACGACATCCGCAACGCGAGTCGGCGGAATGGCCGCCGACATTCCGAGCGGATGGATGGACGGGCTCAGGCAGTTCATCCGCACTTTCCCGCACACGCTGGATGAGATCGACCGCGTGCTGACGAGAAACGCGATCTGGGTCGGCCGCACCGTCGGACTCGGCGTCATGACGCCGGAAGAAGCGATCAACTGGGGACTTTCGGGGCCGATGCTTCGCGCATCTGGCGTCGACTACGACGTGCGCAAGGATTTTCCGTATCTCGACTACGAGACCTACGACTTCGAGGTGCCGGTTGGCACGAACGGCGATGTCTATGATCGCTATCTCGTGAGGTTCGAGGAGCTCCGCCAATCGCTGCGCATTCTTCAGCAAGCGGCCGACCGCCTTCCCGACGGCCCGGTGAACATCGACGATCCGCGCGTCATTCTTCCTCCCAAGTCCAAGGCGACAAGCGAGATGGAATCCATGATCCATCACTTCAAGGTGGTGATGGAAGGTCCGCGTCCCCCGATCGGTGAATCGTACGTCGCGGTCGAGAGCCCCAAGGGTGAAAAGGGCTACTATATGGTATCCGACGGCACGGCGAAGCCGGTGCGCTGGAGGATTCGTCCGCCGTCCTTCGTCAATCTCGCCGCCATACCAAAAATGGTTGAAGGCCATCTGCTTTCGGACGTCATCGCCATCAACGCCAGCATCGACATTGTCATGGGAGAGATCGACCGTTGACACCTAACCTCGTCGGCGATCTGGAATCTCCGGACTACGCATCGCACGACCGTGCGGCACACGGGCCGTACACTCCGGTTTTCACCGGAGACGTGAAGCGCGAGCTGGACGAGCTCCTCACGCACTACCCGACGAAGATGGCCGCGCTCCTTCCCGCGCTCTGGATAGTGCAGCGTGTGCATGGCTGGGTGAGCGAAGAGGGAATGGCTGAAGTCGCCGGCGTGCTGGAACTCACGCCCGCCTATGTCAAAGGCGTGGTGACCTTCTACACGATGTACCACCAGCATCCGGTGGGGAAATATTTCATCCAGGTGTGCACGACATCGCCGTGCGGCATCTGCGGCGCGGAAGATGTCGTCAAGGCGCTTGTTCGTGACACCAACACTGGCGAGTTGGGCCTCACTTCTCCCGACGGCCGCTTCACCGTGATCGAGGTCGAATGCCTCGGCGCCTGCGGGTTCGCTACGCCGGTGATGGTCAACGAAGAGTTCATCGAATCAATGACTCCCGACAAAGTCCCCGAACTTCTCGCACGGCTCCCATAATGGGCTACCCGCACCATCCCAATCCGAGGGAAACGACGGTTCTCTCCAAGCACTTTGGCGAGGCCGATGCGCGCACGCTCGACGGCTGGAAAAAGCGCGGCGGCTACAAGGCGCTCGAGAAAGCGCTCGGAATGCAACCGGCCGAAATCGTGAACATCGTGAAGGAGTCCGGCCTGCGCGGAAGGGGAGGAGCGGGATTCCCGACCGGCATGAAGTGGTCGTTCATGAAGCCGGGCGATGGAAAGCCGCATTATCTCTGCTGCAACGCCGACGAATCCGAGCCGGGAACGTTCAAGGATCGCGAGCTTATGCGCTGGACGCCGCACGCGCTCGTTGAGGGCTGCGCGATCGGCGCTTACGCGATCGGTGCGGAGACTGCCTACGTCTACATCCGCGGCGAGTTCACCGAGCCGCTCCACTGGATGGAGCAAGCGGTGAAGGAAGCCTATGCCGCCGGCATAATCGGCAAGAACGCGATGGGAAGCGGAAAGCGGATCGACGTGCACGTCCACAAAGGAGCCGGCGCCTATATCTGCGGCGAAGAGACGGCGCTCATGGAGTCGCTCGAGGGTCGTCGCGGGAATCCGCGGATCAAGCCGCCGTTTCCCGCGGTGTCGGGCGTCTTTGGCATGCCTACCACGATCAATAACGTCGAGACGCTCATCGCCGCCGCTCCGATCCTCATGAACGGCGCCGAGTGGTACAAGAAAATGTCACTGTCGAATCCGAAGAGCACGGGCACGAAGCTTTTCTCAGTGTGCGGCAATGTGCAGCGTCCCGGCACTTACGAGGTCGTGATGGGTTTTCCGTTCAAGGAATTCCTGTACGATCTGTGCGGTGGCCCGTTGCACGGCCGCAAATTCAAGGCGGTGATTCCGGGCGGGGCGTCTGTTCCGATCCAGACCATGGAAGAAGCCGAAGGCACGCTCATGGATTACGAGGGCTTCGTTGCTGGGGGATCCATGCTCGGCTCCGGCGGTGTAATCGTCATCGACGACGCCCAGCCAATGGTGACGGTGATCGCGCGCCTCGCGCGTTTCTTCGCCCACGAGAGCTGTGGGCAGTGCACACAATGCCGCGAGGGAACCGCCTGGACCACCAAGATTCTCGAGCGCATCAGGGACGGCGAGGGCACGGTCGAGGATCTCGACACGCTCCTCGACATCGGAGAGCAGATGACAGGCAAAACGATCTGCGTGCTCAGCGATTCGTGCGCGGTGCCGGTCATATCGGGCATCAAGAAGTTCCGCGGAGAGTTCGAGGCGTTGATCCAGGGCAGGCGCTTCCACCCTGTGACCGCGGCGGTGGCGTAATGGCCGACAAGAAAATGGTTAGCCTCACGATCGAGGGCCGGCCCGTCAGTGTCGCGGAGGGAACGACGATCCTCGAGGCGGCGAAAACCGCGGGGATTCTCATTCCGCACTACTGTTACCATCCGGGACTCCCGATTGCCGGCGTCTGTCGCATGTGCCTCGTCGAAGTCGAGAAGGCGCCCAAGCTCGCGCCTTCCTGCGCCACGACGGTGGCCGAGGGCCAGGTCGTCCATGTGCATTCAGAGAAGTCGCTCGACGCGCGCAAGGGCGTGCTCGAGATGCTTCTGATCAATCACCCTCTCGATTGTCCGATCTGCGATCAGTCGGGCGAGTGCGAGCTCCAGGATTACACCTATCAGGAAGGGCGGGAGGACTCTCGCTACCGCGAGCCCAAGCGCTTCAATCCGGCCGAGGACTTCGGCGGGGACGTGATCTACGTTCCGAACCGCTGCATCCTTTGCACACGCTGCGTTCGGTTCATGGAAGATGTCGCACACGATCCGGCCCTGAACGTCAGCGAGCGCGGCGACCGAGCGCTGATCGGCAAGTTCGAGGGAAAGGACCTGACGCACCCGTGGGCCGCGAACGTCGTCGATCTCTGCCCGGTCGGCGCGCTGCTGTCCAAGGACTTTCTGAACAAGGCGCGCGCGTGGGAGCTGGACCGCACCGCATCCATCTGCCCCAACTGCACCCAGGGCTGCAACGTGACCATGGAGACGCGCGAGAATCAGGTCGTGCGCATGCGCCCGAGGCCAAATGAAAACGTCAACGCTTTCTTCATGTGTGACTGGGGGCGTCTCAACTACCGCTGGATGAACGAGAAGAATCGCGCCGAGCACCCGATGGTTCGAGCCAAGAACGGTCTTGTCGCCGCGAGCTGGGAAGCCGCGATCTCGGCGACGGCACGCGCGCTGAATGGAAAGAAGGTTTTCGTAGCGGCGTCACCCATGCTGTCCAATGAGTCGCTGTTCCTTCTCACTCAGATTATGCAGGGCGGGGGCGGAGCGTTCCGGGTCACCGAAGGCGAGGAGGCCCCGCTGCCGGGCGTCGAGGACCTCGCGCTCCGTCGAGAGCGAGCGGCCAACGTATACGGCGCCGAGAAGCTTGGCTTCAAGAAGACCAAGGATCTGCTCGGCGGGCTCGGACAAGGGGATGTGCTGGTAATCGCGGGCGAGGATCTCGCCGGCATCGATGCCTCCGCAGTCTCACGCGCCGGCGACGTCATCGTGATTAGCTCGGTTCTCCCCGAGGCAGCGGGCAAGGCATCGGTCGTGCTGCCGATCGCAAACTTTTCCGAGGAAGAAGGCACGGTTACCAACCTCCGCGGACGCGTGCAGCGCTTCACGCAGGCGAAGCAGGCTCCCGGTGAGACGCGGCCGAGCTGGCTCGTGCTCGGCGATCTGCTTGGAGCAATGGGAAAGCAGGCGAACTTCTTCCTCCCGTCCGAGGTGTTCGCGAAACTGGCCAGCTCCAACTCAGCGTTTGCCGGCCTGAGCTACGACTCGCTCGGCTTCAAGGGACTTCCGCTGGTCGATGCACCGCCGGCCGCGCCGAAAGCTCCAATCGCAGTGGGCGCATGAGCGTCCTTCACGGGTTTCCGGCGCTT
>DHJM01000118.1:50413-54392 GCA_002404335.1 Gemmatimonadales bacterium UBA4720 | reverse complement strand
AACTTCCAGACGGTGAAGAAGCAGGTCCGCCGTCTCAAGGAGCTGGAGGCGGGAAGCGAGGCCGGCGGTGACTTCGAGAACTACACCAAGAAAGAGCAGCTGATGATGAGCCGTCAGCGCGACAAGCTTTCGAAGAACCTTGCCGGTATCAAGAACCTTACGCGGCTTCCCGGTCTCATGTTCGTGATCGACTCCAAGAAGGAGCGGATCGCGGTCAATGAAGCCAACAAGCTGAACATCCCGCTGATCGCGCTCGTCGACACGAACGCCGATCCGGATCTGATCACCATTCCGATCGCCGGCAATGATGACGCGATCCGCTCGGTGGAGCTGATGGCCAAGTCGATCGCCGATGCGATCGTCGAGGCGCGCCGCGAGGCGCCGGTGCGCGCGGAAGCCGAAGAGGCCGAGTCGTACACGTACAGCTCGGACCGCGGCGCCGAGCCGGAAGGCGAGGGCGACAAGAAGCGGAAGAAACGGCCACGTCGGCGACGGGCGAAGCCCGAAGCAATTGCCGCGCGGCTCAAGACAGGCGGCGAAGAAGGTGGCGGAGCAGAGGAAGCCACCGAGCCTGAGCAGGAAGGTTAACTTTCACGCCGCCGGAGAATTCCGGCGGCGTTTTAACGAGAGATTATATGACAATGACCAAAGAGAAATTCACAGCGAAAGATGTTCAGGCTCTGCGACAGAAGACCGGCGCGGGCATGATGGAGTGTAAAAAGGCGCTCGAAGAAACCAACGGGGATGCCGGGAAAGCGGAGGAGTATCTTCGCGCCAAGGGAATTGCCAAGGCCGAGAAGCGCCAGGGCAAGCAGACGAGCGAAGGCCTCATCAGCAGCTACATCCACCACAACGGCAAGGTCGGCGTGATGGTGGAGGTGAACTGCGAGACCGATTTCGTCGCGCGCACGGACGACTTCAAGACACTGGTGAAGTACATCGCGGAACATATCGCGGCCGCGGCACCCGTAGCCGTGGACAAGGATCAGGTCCCGCAGGAGAAGGTCGAGAGCGAGCGTCGCATCTTCATCCAGCAGGTAAAAGAGAGCGGCAAGCCCGATCATCTGATCGAGAAGATCGTCGCGGGAAAGGTCGAGGCTTTTTACAAGGACGTGGCTCTGGTTCACCAGGCCTGGGTCCGTGAGCCCAAGAAGACGATCGGCGATCTGATCAAGGAAACGTCGGCGAAGCTGGGCGAGAACATCCAGGTGCGCCGGTTCGTCCGGTTCCAGATGGGCGAGGAATAATCTGGCGCGTTCGTTATGGCTGGTGATGAACTGCAACTGAACGGGCGGGAGGCGTGAGTAGCGTAGATGTCAGTTGTTAGTTCACTACGCCCAGACTTATGTCAGTGGCGTTCGAAGTAAACTGCTTGTGCCTAGACGCACCATCGTACAGTCGGGGCGTTGTAAACTAAGAAACTGGAATCTGTGCTTCTAACAACTCCCGCCCGTTCAGTTGTCCTTTTTACGCTCGAGGTCGATTAGTTGCCAGACCTAAAGTACAAGCGGGTTCTGCTCAAGCTGTCCGGCGAGGCACTCGCCGGACAGAAGGGCGGTGGTTTCGATTTCACCATTCTCGAGCGGCTCGCGACTGAGGTCTCGGACATCGTCAAGATGGGCGCGGCCGTCGGGCTGGTGATCGGGGGTGGCAACATCGTGCGCGGCGCCCAGCTGTCGAAGATGGGAATGGATCGCGTCGGCGCCGATTACATGGGCATGCTCGGCACGGTCATCAATGCGCTGGCGCTCCAGGACGTGCTCGAGAAAGCGAAGCTGGAGACGCGCGTCATGACTGCGATCGCGATGGAATCGATCGCCGAGCCCTTCATCAGACGTCGCGCGATGCGCCACTTCGAGAAGGGCCGCGTCGTGATCTTCGCGGCCGGCACCGGCAACCCGTATTTTTCGACCGACACCGCCGCGGCGCTGCGCGCGATCCAGATCCATGCCGACGTCATCATCAAGGCGACGAGCGTCGACGGCGTCTACAGCGCCGATCCCAAGCGCGATCCGGATGCGACACGCTACGAGTCGATCAGCTATCGCGATGTCATGGTCAACGAGCTCGGCGTGATGGACCAGACGGCCATCACTCTCTGCAAGGAGAACAAGCTGCCCATCATCGTCCTGAACATTCACCGTCACGGAGAAGTTGCGAAAGCGCTGCTGGGCGAGCGCGTCGGAACGATCGTACAATGACGACAATTCCTCAGATCACGAAGGACTGCCGGACCGCGATGGAGAAATCGTTCGAGGCGTCGAAGCGCGAGCTGGCGTCGATTCGAACCGGCAAGGCGACGGCGAGCCTGCTCGACACGGTGCGCGTTGAGGCCTACGGGCAGCAGATGCCCCTGAATCAGGTAGCCGGCGTGTCGGCTCCAGAACCGCGACTCCTCACTGTGACGCCGTGGGACAAGGGACTCGTCACGGCAATCGAAAAGGCGCTCCGCGAATCTGATCTCGGTCTCAACCCGCAGACGCAATCGGGCGTCATCCGGGTCCCGCTCCCTTCGCTCAACGAGCAGCGGAGGAAGGAGCTGGTCAAAGTCGTTCACAAGCTGGCCGAGGAAGCGCGAATCGGCATCCGCCACGCGAGAACCAACGCGCGCGACCAGCTGAAGAAGCTGGAGAAAACTTCGGAAGACGAGCAGAAGAGAGCAGAGAAAGAGCTTCAGAAGCTCCACGACGACTACATCGGCAAGATCGATGAGTTGTTGAAGGGAAAAGAAGCAGAAATCATGGAAGTCTAGCCCGTGTCAGAGCTGACACGGCGCATCATCTTCGCGGTGATCGCGGCGCCCGCGAGCATCGCAATCGTATACTTCGGCGACTGGGCACTGGCGATTGTTCTGTCCGTGCTCGCGGCGCTGGCGGCCTGGGAGCTGTTCCGAATGGCTCGTGAAACCGGCGCGCTGCCGCTGGAGCCGGCGGGAATCGCGCTGGCCGCCCTCCTGCCTATCGCGGTTCACGCGCAACGACTGGGCATTTACACGCTCTCTCTCACCGCTGTCGTCGCGATGGTTCTGTTATTGTTCGCGTGCACGATCTGGCTCCGGGGACCGGCGGGCAAGCCTCTATCATCCGTCGCGATCACGGCGTTCGGAGTGATGTATGCGGGACTCTTTTCATACATCTACGCGGTTCGCTACCACGACTACGCCGTGGGAGCGGGGGCGGGAACGGCGCTGGTCTTCCTGCCGGTGTTCCTGACGTGGAGTACCGACGTGGGCGCCTATGCATTCGGCCGGACGTTCGGCAGGAAGAAGCTGATTCCTTCGGTCAGCCCG
Source organism: Gemmatimonadales bacterium UBA4720 (assembly GCA_002404335.1). GTDB lineage: Bacteria > Gemmatimonadota > Gemmatimonadetes > Gemmatimonadales > Gemmatimonadaceae > UBA4720. Next base: position 51,103 of record DHJM01000118.1, on the reverse strand, counting down.
GGGAAAACCGTCGAAGGCGCCGTAGGCGGGCTGGGACTCGCCATCGTCATGTGCCTGCTCTACGTGCGATTCATCCTCATGCCCTACGCGCAGCTCGGCCTCACGATCCAGGGCGCGGTTCTCTTCGCCATCGTCGTCAGTGTCACGGCGCAGACCGGTGATCTCGCCGAGTCTCTGCTCAAACGCGAGGCCGGCGTGAAGGACAGCTCGCGCATCCTGCCGGGGCATGGTGGAATACTGGATCGCTTCGACAGCCTGCTGTTCGTAATGCCGATCGCGTTCCTTCTGCTCGGGCGCTTGCTGCTGCCCATGCCCCAGTGACGCCGATCACCGCACCCAAAGGGGTGGCGGTGCTCGGCTCGACGGGGTCGATCGGCACGACAGCGCTCCGTGTGCTCGACAGGCAGCGCGCACGGTTCCGAGTCACGGCTCTCACGGCGAACAGCAACGGCGCCCTGCTGAGAGAGCAGGCGCGCAAGTTCCAACCTGCGTTCATCGGCATGGTGGAATCCCAGGCCGATGCGGACGATGCATGGAAGAGCGGGACCGATGCCCTGATCGCCGCCGCCACGCGCGATGACGTCGACATCGTGCTCAATGCGATCGTCGGCGCGGCGGGACTCGACGCGACGCTGGCAGCGCTCAAAGGCGGAAAGCGCGTTGCGCTCGCCAACAAGGAGACGCTCGTCA
>DHJM01000118.1:47837-50329 GCA_002404335.1 Gemmatimonadales bacterium UBA4720 | reverse complement strand
GAGCACAGCGCGATCCTTCAGTGCATCACCGGCCACCCGACGTCGGCTGTGCGTCGAGTCGTGCTCACCGCGTCGGGCGGACCATTCCGCGGCTGGAGCGCGGAGCGGCTCGCGTCCGCGACCGTGGATGACGCGCTCAGGCACCCGACCTGGCAAATGGGCCGGAAGATCACCATCGACAGCGCGACGCTCGCCAACAAGGCACTGGAGGTAATTGAGGCACACTTTCTCTTTGGGCTTCCTTACGATCGGATTGATGTCGTCGTGCATCCCCAGAGCGTTGTTCACTCGTTCGTCGAATTCATCGATGGCAGCGTCGTTGCACAGATGAGCGTTCCGACGATGGAGCTACCGGTGCTCTATGCCCTGACGCATCCTGAACGCGTCGCGGACGACGGTGTGCCGGCGTTCGATCCGGTTAAACTTTCTCCGATGACCTACGAGCCCGTCGATCACGAGCGATTTCCGGCGCTGCGCCTCGGCATCTCCGCCGGAGTGGCGGGCGGAGCCGCGCCGGCGGTGTACAACGCCGCCAACGAGTGCGCCGTCGCGGCGTTTCTCGCCGGCAAGATCCGCTTTGGGGATATTCCCAGCGCAATTTCTTCCGCGCTCGACAAGGTGGGCGACATGCCAGGCGGAACGCGCGAGCAGCTGCTGGCGGCGGACGCGGCAGCGCGCCGGTACGTGCAGGAGATGTTCAAGTGCTGACCTGGCTCGCGCCGATCGTGGTCTTCGGGCTGGTAGTGTTCGTGCACGAGCTGGGACACTTCATCGCCGCCAAGCTGACCGGTGTGTACGCTCCGCGCTTCTCGATCGGATTTGGTCCGTCCCTGCTGAAGAAACGGATCGGCGAGACCGAGTACGTTCTGGCGGCGCTGCCGCTCGGTGGATACGTGCGCATGGCCTCGCGCGAGGATGAAGCGACCGCATTTCTCGAGGGTGGGAGCGAGAACTCGGCGACGCGAGCCGCCAATCCCGAGGACGGATACGATCCGAACGCCATGATTCCATTCGGCCCCAAGCCGATTCCGGAATCGCGCTGGTTCGAATCGAAGCCGCTCATCGCGCGGCTCTTCATCATGCTGGCCGGCGTCACGATGAACGCGCTCCTCGCCTACTTCATCTACGTCGGGCTGCTGCTGCACTCGGGATTTCCGACCCCGATTCCCATCGCGGCGGCCGTGACTTCCGGGAAGCCAGCGGCCCTCGCCGGAATTCAGGTGGGCGACAGCATCGCAACCCTCAACGGCCGGCCGCTCCAGAGCTGGGAGACCCTGCTCGATAGCATCGGCGCGTCGGCCGGCCGTCCGCTCGATCTGGGAATCGTCCGTCACGGGCAGACCATGGAGATCCGGGTGACGCCCGCGGCTGAGGTCACGACCGACCCGCGCAGCGGAGTGAAGCGGTCGCTCGGCAGAATCGGCATGGTGGCGAGCGAAGGATTCATTCCGATCTCAGTGCCCGGCGCGTTCAGCGCGGCATGGGGCCTGACGATGGACAACGGCAGCCGGATATTTTCCGCGCTGGGCGCGCTTGCGCACGGCGTCGGAGTCTCCGATCTGGGAGGACCGATCGCGATCGCGCAGGTGTCTGTTCAGGCGGCGCGCGGCGGAATAGAGACGCTGTTGCTGCTGGTGGCGCTCATCAGCATCAACGTGGCGGTGTTCAATCTGCTTCCAATTCCGATTCTGGATGGTGGCCAGATCCTCCTCAACGTGGCCGAGACGGTCAAGGGAAGCGCGTTCAGCACCCAGACCCGCGAGCGAATCCTGAAAGGCGGGCTATTGATAATCGGCCTGCTCTTCGTCACCGTGATGTTCAACGACATTAGCCGCAACATGCAGAACATCGTCCATTTCTTCGGACGCATTTTCGGGCGATCGGGCTAAACCATTCGGTGTCTGGCCTCGTAGTGTTCGGAATTCCAATCCCGCGTGAATCCGGATGTCAGATTTCAAAGCCGAAGACCATCGCCTGACCAATCCTCCACCGTGACTGTGAAGGGTCCGGACGAGAAAATGCTCGCCAGGATCGGGCGAAGCCTCGGCTTCGGCGAATAGCAGGCGAGTCGCTCCTCGGCAAACTCGTTGCCGCAGTGCCTGATGAATTGAACGGCGGGCACTTCGCGGCTAAATTTCACAGTTATGGTTTTTCCAGGCCTGGCGGAGCGCGTCGCCGATGTGCGAGCCAAGATCGCCGCGGCGGTAGCGCGAGGCGGTCACGGCCAGCAGGTCACAATCGTCGCGGTCACGAAGACGCACGGACCCGAGGCCGCACGAGCGGCGTATGAAGCAGGCCTGCACGACGTCGGCGAGAATAAGGTTCAGGAAGCGGTGAAGAAGATGGCCGCGGTCGATGTGCCGGTGCGCTGGCATCTCATCGGACATCTTCAACGGAACAAGGTGAAGGCGCTGGAGCAGTTCGTGTTGCTGCATTCGCTCGACAGCCCGCGGCTAGCCGACGCGGCGTGCGAATTCGGAATCGCGCGCGGC
>DHJM01000118.1:45641-47654 GCA_002404335.1 Gemmatimonadales bacterium UBA4720 | reverse complement strand
CATCCGGCCGAGGAGCTGTCGATGGGAATGTCGAGCGATTACGAGATCGCCGTTGAAGAAGGCGCGACGCTGGTGCGGCTCGGGACCATCCTCTTCGGAGCGAGGGATAAATGATCGACGAATCATTTCATCTTACACCACTGGACGTGCGGCGCTACGACTTCGGCCGGGCGCTGCGCGGCTACAACCCGGCGCGCGTCGACCAGTTCAGGGATCAGGTCGCCGAGGAGATGGAGAGGCTCACGCGGATCAATCAGGACCTCGACTCCAAGGCCAGGAGCTTTCACGAGCAGCTCCGCGCGTTCCGAGAGCGCGACAAGGCGCTGAACGATGCGCTCATCGCGGCGCAGCAGCTCCGCGGCGAGGTTCGAGAGCAGGCGGAGCGCGAGGCGCAGCTCATTCTGCGCGAAGCGCAGGCGGAGGGTGAGCGGATCATCGAGGCCGCCAAGTCCGACGTGCGGCGAATGGAGCAGGAGCTGGACAATCTCGATCGCTCGCGGCGCACGTATCTGGCGCAGATGCGGACGCTGATTGCGCGTCAGCTGTCGGAGGTCGAGGCGTCTGATTCACAGGTCGTGGCGAGCACTCTTCGGGGCGCGGGCTCCAACTCCTCGGGGTCGAACAGAGAATGACCCCTGTCCGCCCCGTGCCGGCCGCGGCGGGGGGAGACGAGAAGGGCAGACGCTTCCGCCTGCTGCCGACCGATCGCTCGCCCGACGAACTCGAGAAGGAAATGCTCGCGCGCTGGAAAGAGGAGAATCTTTTCCAGCAGACCCTCGCACAATCTGAGGGGAAGCCCGAGTTCGTCTTCTTCGAAGGCCCGCCCACCGCCAACGGCCGACCCGGCATCCACCACGTGTTCTCGCGAACGGTGAAGGATCTCTTCTGCCGGTACCGCGCGATGCGGGGCAATCACGTCGCCCGCAAAGCCGGCTGGGATACCCACGGCCTCCCGGTCGAGATCGAAGTCGAGAAGAAAATCGAGAAGGACTTCGGCATTCGGACGGCGAAGGACCAGATCGAGGCGATCGGCGTCGAGCGGTTCAACGAGATGTGCCGGGAGAGCGTGTGGCGCTACCGAACCGACTGGGAAGAGCTGAGCGAGCGGATCGGGTACTGGCTCGACTACAGCGATCCGTACGTCACCTACTCCAACAATTACATCGAGAGCGTCTGGTGGGCGCTGGCCACGATGTTCCGTGGCGGACGCCTGTACCGCGGCCACAAGGTGCTGCCGTACTGCGCTCGCTGCGGGACGACTCTCTCGAGCCACGAAGTCGCGCAGGGCTACAAGGATGTGAAGGATCCTAGTGCCTATGTGGCGCTCGATCTCGTCGAGGGCAAGGGCGCGAAGACGCGCCGTCGCATCCTCCTCTGGACGACGACCCCGTGGACGCTCGTCTCGAACGTCGCGCTCGCGGTGAACCCGGCGCTCGAGTACGTCGAGCTGCGGAAAAGAAAAGCTGACGCCGGCGAGACAGTGATCCTCGCCCTCGCTCGGACTCCCGCCGTTTTGGGTGACGATTTCGCCGGCCGCTGGGAGACGGTGGGCTCCTTCCGTGGCAGTGATCTAGTCGGCAAGCACTACAAGCGGCCGCTCGATTGGGTCGAGTACAAGGAAGGCAAGCACGAAATGATCATCGGCGAGTCATTCGTCTCCGCCGACGAAGGAACCGGCGTCGTGCACATGGCGCCAGCGTTCGGCGCCGACGATTACGCGGCGGGGCAGCGCAATGGACTCGCGTTCCTCCAGCCCGTCAATCTCCGCGGCGAGTTCCCGACGGACATGCCGCTCGTGGGCGGAATGTTCGTAAAGGAAGCGGACGCGGTCATTCTCGAAGAGCTGAAGCGGCGCGGCCTTCTCTGGAAATCGACGCTGCACGAGCACGCGTACCCGCATTGCTGGCGCTGCGAGACGCCGCTGCTGTATTACGCCCGCACCTCGTGGTTCATCCGCACCACCGAGTTCAAGGACGCGATGCTGGTGCGCAACTCTCGCGTCGACTGGCATCC